>NZ_AZRI01000013.1:0-19785 GCF_002895585.1 Petrotoga sp. 9T1HF07.CasAA.8.2
CAGCCCACCCATAAGGAAAAGAGATCTTTCCCTTATACCCCGCTCCCCACCCTTCTTAGAAAGGGACCTGTGGTCCCTTAGACCCTGGTGGGGGGAACCCACTATTGTAGTTACTTTAAAAGATCTCCCTTATACTGATACTTCAAATATGCCTCATAACTCCACGGGCAAGTTTTTTGAAAGAATTGTGCCAAAGCCTTAGCGTACTCTTGAATTTCCCATTGTGCGTGTGAAGACGCCCTTAAATCCAAGAAATGCATTAATGCTCGGGCATTGGTAGTTAAATAAAACTCAGTGTATTCCCCTACGGGTAGTATAATACGTGCCATTTCTCTAGCTACACCCATATTTATAAGTTTTTCGTAAGCCTCGTAACTTTTCTTGTAAACTTCTTCTATAATTTCAAGAGCCTCTTCCTTATTTGCCGTGAGGCTGCCTTCTTTCTCTTGTTCATCAGAGTATGCATTACTACTCTGTTTGTCTTTTGTATCCTGTACTCTGATATGGTCAGGGACATAAAACTCGTTGACGTTTTTTGAGGTGTATCTTCTGCTTATCTCATTGGGAGACATTCCTATCCTATGGCGAAACCATTGTCTAACAACAAAGATGGGTGCTTTTACATGAAATGTAAAAGTGATATGTTCAAAGGGGGAGAGATGCCCATGTTCCATCAAGTAGTCTATGAGTTTTCTATCCCTCTCATCGTTAGATATATCTTTTCCGTGTGAGACTCTGGCAGCCCTAACCGCTGATCTGTCATCTCCCATCATATCAACAAGGGTAACAAAGCCTTTATCAAGCACTTTGATAGATTCCTTACCTGCCGTGAGGCTGTCTTTCCTTGAACCCCCTTCGGGGCGTTTGGAGTTATCTTCCTTTCCTGCCGTGAGGCTGTCTTCTTCATCGGTTATAGTCAATTTTTTTCCTCCTTACTTGTCGTGAGGCTGTCTTCCTTTGAACCCCCTTCGGGGCGCTTGAGGTTGCTTCCCTTACTACCAAATCTGAATACTATATAGAATATAGCCAAAATCACTATAAATAATGGCAACAGCGTGGTCAAAAAATTTCTCGTAGTGAGTTTCCTGTCTATAGTGTTCAGAGTTTCTTTTAAATCAGAGTTATCTGGATCGTACATGAGCGCTTTGGTTAAATAAATTCTTGAAATTGTCAAATTGTCAGTGGTGGATCTATTACTCTCGTACAAAGTTGTTCCAAGTTTAGCTAAAGCTTCTGCATTCTCAGGATCGAGATCGATAGCGGTTTTATAATAATTGATCTTCTGAGAGTTCGTTTCCGAAATATCGCCCAAAAGCTCATAACTTTTCGATAGAACAGCTTTTTTATTAGAATTTTGAAGAATCCAGTCGACAATTTTTCTTGATTCTGATTTTTCATCCAAATTGTAATACGAAAGGGCTATTAAAAACATGATCCTTTCATCTTTTTGTGAAAGATTCACATAGTTCATTGATAGTTGTTTAACGTCTTCATACTTGCCTAATTCAAAGGCTTCAATTATCAGTAATTCATGAATGTCTCTGTTTAAGGGATAAGAGAAATGAACTTTTTCCAAATTTTTGAATATATTCTCTTTTTCTTGAGGGCTCGCCGTTTCCCACATTAGAACCGATCTGTAATAAGTAGAGAAAGGATTCTCCCCAATTGTTTCCTCTATTATATCAATGGAACTTAAAATTTTCTTAAACGCTTCGGTATTTTTGGATTTTTGGTACACTTCGTAATTCATTAAAACATTGAGGGCGTTAACGATCACAGAATTTGGATAATTATTGGTTAATATCTCAATTCTATTGATACTTTCTACTTCGTTACCGGGAAAGTATTCAGAAAGAACGTTCAAAGCTGCTGAATCATCAGGTTTTAAAGAAGGAAGAATATAAGGCATAGTTTGATTAGCAGCTGTTTTGTATTCTTCGTTACCTGTTTCATAATATTTTAAATATAAGCCTAAAACGTTTAAACTTCTTTGGGATGATACTAATAATTGATCAGTATCAAAATTGTAAACGTAGCTATCTAAATTACCAGCATAGATATTCAAAGTTAAAAATAAAATAGGAAAAATTAGAAATGATATTTTTTTAAGAAGTCGAAGCATGTGTCAGTTCTCCTAATTGTTTTTTAGCGCCCCTTCGCCCCGCTCCCCACCCGTTTTGAGGAAGGGACCTGCGGTCCCTTAACCCTGCTTGCCTACCATTATGGAAGGGACCTGCGGTCCCTTAGACCCTGGTTGGGGTAGGGCTTCGCCCTGTAACTTGGCTGCTTATCTAGAAACATTTGATTCCGATTGATAACCGTGAGGAACTATTTCATCATCCTCGAGTTGGAACACTACCTTGGTAATTGGCTTTGTCGGCATAAATTTTTTCTTGTGTATGATTATTTCAGTTCCAGGATATGCCACTTTTTTTGCGATGATAAAGGCAGATTCTTTAGAAGATTGAATTTTATTTTTAATCATTTCGAGCTTTTCTTCATCATCCTTTACCTCTGATATGAGCATTTTATAGGTGTTAAAAGATTTCTTGTAGTATTCTAACCTCGCCTTGTCTATTTTACCTTTTTCTTTTAGAGCTTGGATTCCTTTGATTATAGAATTGAGTTTCCTAAGATTCTCCATATCGAGGGCAATTTTTTGCTCTAATTTGATTAACTCTTCGTTTAGATCAGGTAAGACCCCCACTTCACAGACAGTTCTAACACCCATTTCACTTCCTAAAATTTCCGCTTCGATAAGGTTAGTGGCTAAAATATATCCACCAGAAATCTTTCCAGCTCCTCCTTCAACAATGACGTGTTTCCCTGCCTTGATATTTGAATTAACGATGGCTGTTTTAACAATTACATCTTCTTCCGCTTCAATATTGGCGTTTTCAACGTAGTTGCATCTTAAAATTTTAACTTTTATAGAACTTTTACCTGCACCTTTTATTCCGAATATGGTGGCTTCCCCTTCACAAAACACTGAAGCGGATTCAACTACACCTTTGATCTCTAAATAAGTAGTAGCTTCAACATGAAAACCGGATTTAACATCCCCATCGATGATTAACTTCCCAGGGAAACGCACATTACCCGTAGAGTAGTCTATATTTCCTTCTATCTTATGCTCGTCAGAAACATCTAAATTTATCTCACCATTCGATGTTTCTTTACTGACAAACTTTCCATCTATCTTTGAAATTATTTTATTGTTGTTTACTTCAACGTTATTGCCTAACTTTAGTTTTAACTCTTTTCCCACAATACCTTCGATCTTTTCCCCCCGTACTGTTCTTCCTGGTTCGCCTTGCGTTGGAGGAATTATCTCAGCCAATATATCTCCTCTTTTTACTATGATCAATTGGCTACTTTCTTTTAAGTCAACGTAGCTATTTTCGGTACTATTAAGCTTTTCTTCAATATTTTGCTGAAAGATTAGCTGTGCGTCCTTTCCAACCTTGGGTGGTATTCCATATGCAACAACGTATTCCTTATCAAATCTAGGTTCAGAGACGATTTCTTCAATAGTTTCTGATTTTATGCCTACTACCACACCTTTTTCTTTTAGAAAAGCCTTTATTCCGCCAATAGTAGGTGGACGCCCATCGTCTATTAATTTCAAAGATGCCACCATTCCATCTTCAGAGATACGCAGATCGTATTTAGCCAATCTAGACTACCTCTCTTTCACCATAATATTACTTTCCCTTTCCAATTATCTATCTTGTATCTAGAACTTGTAAAGATGTTAAAATCTTGGGCTATTTCTTTTTTTATTAGGATTATCTGAGGTTTCAAATATTTAAAAAATTGCAAACCAACCTTTTCTAAAAACTTTGCTGGAATATCTTGTGGAATTCTAAGCAAGTCTTTTTTGTAATATTTAAAATATTTTTGGGTTAATTCTTCTCCAAGTATCTCAACTAAACTCTTGTAATTTTTCTGTTTAGACTCCTCTTCGTATCTTTTTGATTCTTCTAAAGAAAAAGAGCAACCACAGTAATTTTGGCGATAAATATTGTAAGTTTTACATATTTGTGCTGCCATATGAACACCATTATCGGATCTGAAATTAACATACTTAAAAGACGGATTTTCTTCCATATCCAAATTATCAGTTATTTCTAAAATATCGTCATGAGACTTTCTAGGGGAAGCAAGAAGAGTCGTTGAATAGATAGAAAAATTCATCCGTTTAGCTTCAGATTTGGTCTTTTCAAGCCTCAACTTCATACATTCATAACATCTTTTCGGGCTGCCTTCCTTATTTGCCGTGAGGCTGTTTCCTTCCCCCTTGATCCTTTCTAAAAACTTATCAGGTTCATAATCTCCTACGTAGAGTTGGAACCCCCAAATATCTCTTAATTTTTTAACTTCATCCAATCTCTTGGAATATTCTTGAAGGGGATAAATATTGGGGTTGTAAAAAAATACAACAGGTTCGAATCCCTGTTCTACTAATTTCCTGTAAGAAACCGTTAGATCAGGTGCACAGCAAACATGTAAGAAAATCTTCAAAATTCTATCTTCCCTTCTATTTTTTCTATCGTAGATGATGGAATACCTAATTTCTTTAGATCATCTAGGGAGCTAATAGGTTTAATAGCCCTATACTCGATAATTTTCTGGGCAGAAATTTTTCCTATTCCAGGTAAACTTTCCAATTCTTCACTGGATGCTTCATTTATATTTATTCTATCATCTACTATTTCGTAAACAACCTCTGAAAGATAAATATAATCTTTAATATTTGAAAATGTTTTTTCTCCTATACCAGAAACGTTCATAATGTCTTCTATGTCTCTAAAACCTTTTTCTTGCCTATAATTTATAATCGCTTGTGCCTTGGCGGGTCCGATTCCAGGTAATTGGATCAACTCTTCAACTGACGCCGTCAAAAGGTCTATTTTATTTTCCTGATAAGAATTAAGTCTATCCTCTTTACCCGATTGATATCGATCAACCGTTAAAATCCCAAGCAAAATTATTACAATAATACTTAATACTGGGAAAAGAAGCTTTTTTCTCATTCGGTTTCTACTCCACTAAAGTAGATGCCTTTAGTGAATCTATCTGCTATACTCAGTCCAGTTAATTCAAAAACAAGCTCTTCATCCATATTTTTCAAATAAGTTTGCGCCTCGTTGTAGTCGTCAAACAGGCCCACGAGTATCGCCCAATAATCTTCATTACTCTGTTGAAACTTACCGTTGAAAACAAAAGCGGGGATACCCCCTTGTCTTAACGCCATCGTAGGGAACATAGCTGGTGCTGGAGTAGTGTACAGGTAAATTTGAATGGAAAATAAGTACTGCTCTTCTGCTTCCCCTTCCAAAGAATAATC
Source organism: Petrotoga sp. 9T1HF07.CasAA.8.2 (assembly GCF_002895585.1). Lineage (NCBI taxonomy): Bacteria > Thermotogati > Thermotogota > Thermotogae > Petrotogales > Petrotogaceae > Petrotoga > Petrotoga sp. 9T1HF07.CasAA.8.2. The sequence goes on from NZ_AZRI01000013.1 coordinate 5,351, forward strand.
CGAACGGTACAAGTAATACTTGTCCCCATTTTGAAAAACAAAGTAAGGTATATCGTTGTTTAAAGCGTACAACGCCTCTTCAAAAACCTCGAGCTGGTTGTAAAAAACTTTTACGGCACCTTCATTGTACGGTTTTAACATCGTGACTGAATTTTCCAACAACACTTGGTAATCAAGTTCTTGGATAGTGTAACTTGCCCTTGCCATTGTATTGCCAATCTCAATCTGTGGCAATACCAAGTCTTCTAACACCGCAGATTGGGAAGCTGATTCAACTTCGTTTAGTGTGTTTAGTTGATTATTATCTAACTCTTCTATTTTAAGCTCAAGATTTTTCATCTGGTTTTTTAAATATATCGTATACGTTGTCAGTGCGAAGGTTATCAAAGGTAAAATAAAAACAAGGATTAAAATAACTGAGAACCAAGGCGAATTATTTTTTGCCATTGACTACACACCTCTCAAAAGAGACTTAAACTCCAAAAGAAGATCTTTCAGCTCGCCAAAATTCAAAAGCAAATCCACAAAGCCATCCTCTTTAAGTAATATTTCTCTTATAGGCACGTTGTTCACTTTAGCCTTGATATTTTGGATTTTTGATGATTTCAGATCTTCGAAACTTCTTATTTTTTCAAATATCTCTTGAAATCTTTCTTCATGAATATAGCCAAATTTAAAACTCAAATACAAAAGAAACGCAAAAGACAAACTCTCGTTTTGAACGAAATCAGATTTTACAGAGGTATCTGCTATATATTTCATCAATTTAGTCCCAGGGAAAGGTAAATCATTAGAATAAAGCGATAAAACAAACTTAACAGCAGAATAAAGATAGTCCTCTAAATCTAAACGGATGAAATTTTTGGAATACTTCAAAGATAAGCTTGCAAAGTTATTATCGAATAGAAGCCCCAAAATATACCCCAAGAAAAAATGGTTTTTCATATCTTTTTTATCTAAAAATTTACAAAAATACGGGTCTATATAAACTAGATCGGGATAACCTCTAACCTTCAAAAAATTCCTGGTGTAATTCATATCTAAATAGAATTCTCCCGATACGGGTAAATATATCATAGAAGACAGCGTTGTTGGCATAACTGTGAGGGTCCCAGTTGGAAAATCCAAAGTATGAAATACATAACCAACCATGTCTATCAAGGAACCTCCGCCTATCACCACCAAATTGCTGTAACTACCTTCCACAACGATCTTACACAGTTCTAAATATTTATCGAAATACTTGGTCTCATTGCCACCTTTGACATAAAAGATATTTTTATCAGTACCTGGATTTAAATGATTTTTCAAATTGGAATCAATTATCATCAAAGTCCCGTATTTCGATGCGTATCTTTTAGAAAATTCTTTGTAATACCCTTGGCTTATATTAATATTAATGTCTTTTTCAATACCCTTTGAAAAACTAATACTTTTCATTTTTTTGTCCTTTTTACCTGATTTCGTCGATTTTATCGACACGCCTTTTATGCCTTCCACCTTCAAAATCTGTCGATAAAAACTTCACTACGGTCCAAATGGCTAAATCGATGCCCATAAGCCTACCTGCCAAAACCAAAACGTTGGCGTCGTTATGTTTTCTGGCGTATTCTGCCATCGATGGATACAAGCACAGAGCGCCTCTAACGCCTTTGACTTTGTTCACTGCGATTGACATACCTATTCCAGTACCACAGATACCAATGCCGAAGTCAGCTTCACCTTTGGTTACCTTTTCACCAAGTTTTTTGGCATAATCAGGATAATCGACACTGGCGTTGGAATTAGTTCCCAAATCTATTATATTGAATTTTTTCTCTAAAAGATAATTCTTAAGCTGTTCTTTCATCTCATAACCGGCATGATCGGAGGCAATTGCAATTTTCATGAAAATTCGCTCCTTTTGATTGTAGATTATCGTCATCAAAAACTCTTGTATATAGCGCCCCTTCGCCCCGCTCCCCACCCTTTTTAAGAGGTCTTTTATAGCACTCTTATTAAGCCAACCATTTTTCCTTGTATCTTTAAATGATCAGCTTTGACCTTTATCTCTTTCATACTTTTATTCTCTGGGATAAGTAGCACTTCGTCTTCATTGAGTCTTTTGTACCTTTTAAGTGTTGCATCGTTTCCATCAATCAATGCAACCACTATGTCTCCATCCATTGCGTAATCTTGTTTACGTATTAAAACAAAATCCCCGCTTTTGATCTGTGCTTCTATCATCGAATTTCCTTCAACTCTGAGTGAAAAATATTCGTAATTTTTAGGGAAAAAATTGGTAGGTATGGGAATATAATCGCTAATTGTTTGTATAGCCTCAATGGCATCTCCCGCTGCTATCTTTCCTGAAACAGGAGCCAGAGTCTCAGTGGCAAAAATTTCTCCCGATTTTGGCATCATCTTTATTCCGCGTGAGACGTTTTTACGCTCTATATAACCCTTTTTTTCTAAAATTATGAGATGCTTATGTGCCGCTCTAGGGCTTTTAAAATTAAAATGTTTCATAATATCTCTGATACTTGGAGCAAAACCGTTTTTTTCCATATAAGATTTTATGAAGTCCAGGACCTGTGACTGCCTTTTTGTCAATTCCTCCATTCTATTTACCCCTTCCATGCTTAATAATTATAATTATTATAACACTACTCTTCATCATTTGCTTGAACTTCAATCGCCCCGACAACTGAATCGTCTTCATCCAGTCTTACAATTATAACACCTTGGGTGATCCTTCCTAAAACATTTATATTATTTACATTTACCCTAATAGCCTTACCTTTTTTAGTAAATATCAGTATGTCTCTCCCATCTTCGACACTCATAGTAGCAACTATTGGACCTATTCTAGATATATCTCGTACCGTTTTTACACCAATTCCTCCACGATTCTGCGGTTTGTAAGAATGGAAAGAAACTCTCTTCCCATAACCCCTTTCAGTGATCAACAAAAGTTTTTTACCTTCGTCGACCTTTACCACGTTGATCACTTCATCGCCTTCGCGCAATTTAATTGAGTTGACACCCATTGCGGTTCTTCCCATCGTACGTACCTGGGAAGAGTTAAACATTAACGACATCCCTAGCTTTGTCACAATTAACAAATCTCTATCTGATCCGTCAAGCAATACCACATCCACAACTACGTCGTTATCAAGCAAATTGATGGCTCTAATACCAGAAGCTCGTGCACTGCTGAACTCTCTCAAAGACGTTCTCTTCACCTTGCCTTGTTTTGTAAAAATGAGAATATCCTTATCGTAATCACCGTCTAAAGATATGGCAACGATGCTTTTTATCTCTTCCCCTTCATCTAAACTGATGAAGTTAGCGATATGCTTGCCTTTTGTATTTTTCAAAGTAGTCTCTATCTCGTATGCGTTTATTTGATACGCTTTACCAGCGGAACTAAATAGCATTAATTTGGATAATTTGTTAGTGTATATGACCTCTTTTACGTCATCTTCATCAGAAATTTTTAATCCTTTTACACCTTTTCCGCCTCTCCCTTGAACCTTGTATTCCGAAGAAGGAATGGCTTTGAGATATCCCCACTTGGTTAAAACTATTACCACATCTTCATCTTGAATCATTTCAACCTCTTCGGCTAAATCCCCTTTGTTATACAGTATCTCCGTTCTTCTTTTATCACCAAACTTGTTTGCTACTTCGTCCAGCTCTTTTTTAATAACTCCTAACAGTCTTTCTTTTTTCTGCAGAATATCCATGGCGTTTTCTATATCTTTGTATAGGTTCTTCAATTCTTCACTCAAATTGGTACTTTCAAGTTTTGAAAGACTGATCAATCTCATGTCTGCGATAGCTTTTGCCTGTTCTTCACTCACACCTATCGTTTCTTGAAGATTTTTCAAAGCTTCCTGAGGATTTTCTGAGTTTCGTATGATCTCAACCACCGTATCAATACCTTGAACCGCTTTGATAAGCCCTTCAACTATATGAGCCCTTTTCCTTGCCTTTTCTAACTCGTACTGTGTTCTTCTAGTTATGACGTTAACCCTGTGATCCAAGAAGCTCTGTAAAAGCCCTTTCAAATTCATCAAAGAGGGCTTTTCGTTATCGATTACATTCATTTGAACGTAAAAATAGGATTGAAGATTTGTGTGCTTGAACAAATCGTTGATCAATTTCTTAACGTTAGCGTTTTTTCTCAGCTCTATTACCAGTCTTATTCCCTCTTTATCACTCTCATCTCTAACGTCTTTTATCCCGACATCTTTCTTTTGTTCCTTAGCCTTAACCACGTATCTTACAATTTGTTCGATGATATCGGCTTTAGAAACGTTGTAGGGAATCTCATCAAAAACGATAGAGGTTCCTTTACCTTCGTCCTCTATTCTGTACTTTCCTCTAATCGTTATCTTCCCTCTACCTGTTTCATAGAGTTCTTTCAACCCTTCTCCGTCCACAACTTGGCCACCTGTTGGGAAATCTGGTCCTTTAATATGCTTCAACAGATCCGCTACTTCAGATTCGGGTTTTTCTATTAACAATTTCAAAGCTGCTACAAGTTCGTTTAAATTATGAGGCGGGATATTGGTAGTCATTCCCACGGCTATCCCGCTTGCTCCGTTCATCAAAAGATTAGGCACCATTGTAGGTAAAACAACAGGCTCACTCAAGGAACCATCGAAATTCTCCCTAAAATCTACAGTTTCTTTCTCGATATCCTTGAGCATATACTCTCCAAGTTCAGGCATACGGGCTTCTGTGTACCTCATAGCGGCAGGAGGATCGCCGTCTATCGATCCAAAATTTCCTTGTGCCTCAACCAAAGGATACCTCATAGTAAAAGGTTGCCCCATTCTAACTAAGGCATCATAAATAGCCGCATCTCCGTGTGGGTGATACTTACCCATCACCTCACCAACGATACGGGCATTTTTTTTGAATGAAGAGTTATGTTTCAACCCCAATTCGCTCATGGAGTAAAGTATTCTTCTCTGAACAGGTTTCAACCCATCTCTAACATCGGGTATAGCCCTGCTTACAATAACGCTTAAAGAATAAAGTAAGTAAGAAGTTTTTAATTCTTCAGTAAAATCTTTGATAAATATTTTATCGTCCATCTATTAGTATTACCTCCATTAAAAATCTTTTAAGAAATCTTTGAACCAGGTTCAACATCTTTATCTACCGTCAGAATGCTCAAATTACCGTTTCCATCTTTAGCGGCTAAAAGCATACCTTCGGATAATTCCCCCATTAATTTGGCGGGTTTTAGATTAGCGATGATTATTATCTTCTTATCAACTAAATCTTCAGGTGAATAAAAGCTTTTGATGCCTGCGATAACTTGCCTTTCACCCATCTGCCCTAAATCAAGATGTAATCGCAGTAGTTTGTTAGACTTTTCGATATTTTCTGCCTTTACCACTTTGGCAACTCTCAAATCGATCTTTTTAAAATCCTCTATTTCTACTATATTTTGAACGTTTTCACTTTCTGGCATTACTTCGTCCTCCTTGTTGATATTTACCGTTTTGATTATTCTTTTCCAACTCTTCACATCGATTCTTTGGAATATGGGATCACCTTTCACAACTTTAACTCCACTGTGTAAAAGGCCCTTTTCAAGGTTTTCTCGATTTAAAATTTCCAAACCATAACCTATCTTTTTTAACATCGTTTCAGAAGTATCTGGCATAATTGGATAAATCAAAATAGAAATAATTCGAATAACGTCGAGCAGATTGTACAAAACGGTGGACAATCTATCTTTTTCATTTGGATCGTTCCCCAAGATCCAAGGCTCAGTTAAATCGATGTATTTATTAGAAAAACGTATGACTTCCCATAGATTTTCAAGGGCTTGTGTAAACTGATACCGCTCCATCAAATTCAAATAAGCGTTTTTCTTACTCTCTAGGAGTTCTAAGAGTTCTTCATCCACCTTGTCTTTTCTTTCAGGTTTTGGTATGACACCATTAAAATACTTTTCAACCATCGTGAGTGTTCTATGCACTAAATTACTTAAATCATTGACCAAATCAGCGTTGTACCTAGTAATTAAGTTTTCTTCCGAAAAATCTCCATCCCTACCAAAGGCAATATCTCTCAACAAATAATACCTTATAACATCTCTACCATATGCGTCCATCAGAATCCTTGGATCAACGGCGTTACCCAAAGATTTTGAAATCTTTTGTCCATTGACCGTTAGCCACCCATGTGCGAATACCTTCTTCGGCAAAGGCAACCCCACTGACATCAACATAGCGGGCCAAATTAGCGAATGGAACCTATTTATTTCTTTTCCAATAAGGTGTAAATCTGCAGGCCAGTACCTGTTGAATTTCTGTTGATCGTCAGAATAGCCTATCGCACTTACATAATTAATTAACGCATCCACCCAAACATACACCACATGTTTTGGATCACTCTTTAAAGGTATTCCCCAATCGAACGTAGTCCTAGTGATGCTGAGATCTTTTAACCCATCATTCAAAATTTGCAACATCTCATTTCTTCTAAAAGATGGTTCCACAAAGTCCGGATTATTTTCATAATGCTTCAACAATGGTTCGGTATATTTGGAAAGTTTAAAAAAGTAATTCTCTTCCTCTACCCATTTCAATTCTCTATTACATTCAGGGCAAAGCTTAACGCCATCTTGCGTGACTATCTCAGATTCATCCCAAAAGGATTCATCGTGTATGCAATACCAACCGGCGTATTTTCCTTTGTAAACGTCTCCATTCTCCATCATCTTATCAACAAACATCTGCACGGTCTTTACATGATAATCATCTGTTGTTCTAACAAAATGATCGTAACTAATCCCCATTTCATCCCATAAATTTTTAAATTTTGAAGAAAGTGAATCAACATACTCCTGTGGAGGTATATTCTTCTCTTTTGCTGCCTGTAACACCTTTTGCCCATGTTCATCCGTTCCAGTCAAAAAGAAAACATCGTACCCCATCATTCTCTTAAATCTTGCTACTATATCCGCAACTATCGTCGTATACGCTGAACCAATATGTGGTTCACTGTTAACGTAGTAAATCGGTGTAGTGACGTAAAACTTATCCATCAATGGCACCTCCAAAACTGTTCTACCTTCTTTCCTTTGTCGAATTGTGAAGTCTATCCTATTATATCACATTGAGATTGTTTTGGTATTCTCATATATTCTCTAGAAGTTTAAGCTTTCAGCAAACTTCAAAGTGAAAGGACACTAATCAAATCATTAAAAAGATATCACCCCTCATAAAAGATATAGGAGTGATATTTATTTTAAAAACTCAAGAATCTCTCTACTACCATTACTTCAATATTTCTTTTAGTTCTTCTATATCCGTGTTTTGGTTTGATAAGTTTATTATTGGTAGTTCTATTGGTTTTACTGGGATTATCTTAGGAAAATTGGCATTTTTAGCCCCTTTGTGAAAATATTTAGAGCATGTCGCTTGACGTTGTGCGGATAAAAAAATCTACCACCAGCAAATTGGGCGAAAAGAAACGCAGCCTTTTATCCGCTGTTAGGCAATTTTGGGCTTTCTTTCTCATTTCATCGCAGACAAAAACTCTTCAACTGTTATACCAGCACGAGCAATGAGTGACCTCAAAGTTCCTCTTGCAACTTCACGATGATCAGGGACAGATAGTGTGGCAATGTGTTTCCCCTTCACAAGAATAATATGACTACCTCGTTGCCTTGCTACTTCCCATCCAAGACGTTCAAAAACTTTTACAACTTCACGCCCGCTTAAAAGTGGAAGTTTTTCCATTAAACCGATACCTCTACTTCACGCATACTAACGGTGAGAGGCATACCTCTTTCGGCTCGCACCTCAAGGCACTGCTTTATTGCATCTTTGATATTCTCAATCGCTTCTTGTTCGGTTTTTCCTTGACTTACACATCCAGGGATAGAAGGACATTCTACTACGAACATGCCATCCTCATCCCGATCAATTGTTACGATAAATTTCATAGTTTATCCCTCCTCGTACAAAAGGTTCTCGTATAAAAGGATCTTTTTATTTATTATTTTAATTATACCAAAAGACTCAATATATTTTATTACAGTAAAAATTTAACTTAACAATATTTCTATGATATAATTTCTCAAAGTACAAAAAATTAAATATGCTAAAAAAATCGGAGGGATAATCTTGAGATTTTCCAAACTATATGCTCCTACTTTAAAAGAAACACCATCTGATTCTGATATAAAAAGTTACGAGTTATTGATCAGAGGAGGGTTTATTAGAAAGATCTCATCAGGTGTTTACAGTTATCTTCCCCTTGGATGGAAGGTCATAAGAAAAATCGAACAGATAGTCAGAGAAGAAATGGAAAAGATAGGTTCTCAAGAGATCATGCTACCCATAATACATCCAGCAGAGTTGTGGAAAATGACGGGAAGATGGGAAGATTACGGACCAGAATTGATGAAACTTAAGGACAGACACGATAGAGAGTTTACTTTAGGTCCCACACATGAAGAAATAGTCACATTTTTGATGAAAAATGAGCTTAGATCGTACAAACAGTTCCCGGTCAACCTTTTCCAAATAGCCACTAAGTTTAGAGATGAAATAAGGCCAAGGTTCGGGGTGTTAAGGGCAAGAGAGTTCATCATGAAAGACGCCTACACCTTTCACACCGATTACGAATCATTGCATGAATACTATCAACATTTCTATGATGCCTACTCAAATATCATAAAAAGAATAGGCTTGAAATATGTCGTTGTAGAAGCTGATACAGGTGCAATTGGTGGTTCTTTCTCTCATGAATTTCACGTACTGGCACAAAATGGTGAGGGTGAAATATTTTACTGTGAAGAATGTGGCTATGCAGCCAGTGATGAAAAGGCAAGATCAAGCGAAGATTTTTCTGTAGATGAAGATGAAGTCCTCAAAGAAATGGAAAAAGTTGATACTCAACACGCCAAAAGCATCGAAGAAGTGGCAAAATTCTTGAACGTCTCTGAAAAGAAGTTAATAAAATCGATACTTCTAAGGTCCAGCAAAGGATGGGTGATGGCACTAATTAGAGGTGACTATGAGATAAACTTAGCCAAGGTCAGGTCCGTTCTTCAAGATCAAAGTCTAGAACTAGCCGATCCACAAGACGTGCTAAAAGAATTTGGCGTAAACGTAGGATTTATAGGTCCAGTAAACATTTCGGAAAATGTCAAGATAATTGCAGATCTAAGTGTAAAATCCATAAAAAATGGTGTTATAGGGGCTATGGAAGAAAAAAGGCATTACATCAATGCCAACCCTAATAGAGATTTTAGAATAGATTTAATGGAAGACATTAGATACGTAAAAGAAGGCGAAAAATGTCCAACACAAGGATGTAATTCTACACTCAAGCGGACAAGAGGCATAGAAGTGGGCCAAATTTTTGAACTAGGCAACAAATACTCTTCAAAAATGAACGCAGTCTTTACCGATGAAAATGGAGAACAAAAACCTTACATTATGGGATGCTATGGTTGGGGGGTATCAAGAACCCTAGGGGCCATAGTTGAACAATTAAACGACGAAAACGGAATAATCTGGCCCAAAAGCGTTGCCCCATTTGAAGTGGCAATAATACCTGTTGCCATGAACGATGAAGCAGTAGTTAGCACATCTCAAGAAATCTACAATTACTTTTTAAAAGAAGGAATAGACGTTATTATAGACGATAGAGAAGTCTCCGCTGGATTTAAGTTCAAAGATATAGATCTAATCGGGGTACCTATAAAAATTATTATAGGCAAACGTTTAAAAGAAGGAAAAATTGAGTTAAAACAAAGAGATAAAGAAGAAGGCACATTGATAGAATTCAAAAATGTAAAAGAATTATACGATAAAGTCAAAGAAGCATTAGAAAACTATGATCCAACTCAAAATTTAACAATCTAACACATTCCTTATGGGCGGGCAGCGGGGGAAGGGCGCTAATAAAATTATTAAAAAAGTATCACTCCTCTTTTTAGTTTTATGAGGAGTGATATCTCTATTACTACCACAATTCACTTAAAAATACTCAAAAATCTACCTGCAACAACTACTTCAATATTTCTTTTAGTTCTTCTATGGTTATCTCTAACAAGTTATCTCCTATGTAATCTATTGTCTTTTCATCCGCTTTAGATCATAATTAATTGTCATCGAAATAGGGTGATGTTTAGATTGTATTCATGTCTTTGAAATTGATTTGTTTTTCGTTAAATGAATGTTATATAATTTATTCATAAGAATTTTTATTTCTTCGCTTAATTTTACCATATTCAAACTTTTGTGTGTTTTATTTATTATTATAACAACATTTCAAAGACATCGAATTATGATCTAACCAATTTTTTTCTTGAACACCTAATATGATCTAATGAATATTGATAAATGGTTAAAAAGTCGCTGGAGTAGCATTGAAATTTGATGGCGGAAAAGAAATTAATAAAAAACTTGGATTACAAACTTATTAAACCATTGATTGGGGGGTAGAAAGGATATGAGTAACTTCAACTTTCCAAAAGGTTCAGAATGGAGAAAATGGGATTTACAAATTCACGTTCCAGGATCTAAACATGCAGACCAGTACAGCACAAAAAAAGGTAATGATGTTTGGGAAAAATTTATTGAATATATCAAAAATTCTGATATATCTGTTTTTGGTATTACGGATTATTATTCTGTTGCTGGTTATGAGACATTTCGAGATAAAATCAAAAATATTGAAGAACTGAAAAATAAGCAGTTTTTTCCTTGCGTCGAACTTCGACTGGATATCAACGTTAATATAGATTCAGAGCAATTACAATGCCATTTAATTTTTGATAGTAATTACGATATTAACAAAATAAAGGATTTTCTCGCTCATCTTCCTCTGAAGAATAAAATGCCAAACGGTGCTGTTGCTTATTGTACTGAGGATGACATTACAGCCTGTGGCGGTTACGATAAAATTAGTATAACGAAAGAAAAACTTGAAGAATCTTTAAAAGGTTCTTTTGGAAATGATCGCCCATTCTTAATCGCTGGTGTAGCCAGTGGTATGGGCAGTAATAGAGCAATTGCCAATTCAAACATCAAAAAGGAATTATCGGATATTTTCGATGATTTTTGCGATTTATTTTTTGGCTGTGAGGAAAATAGAGAATATTATCTAAACGAAAGTAGATATGAGAATAAAAGCTTAAAAGCAAAGGCGAAACCGGTTGTTTCTATTTCTGATTGCCATACTCTTGAGGATTGCAAGAATAGATTAGGGAAAAAATATCCAGTACCAAACAATGAGGGGAAAGACCTTGAAAGATACGGTTTTAGCTGGATAAAAGCCGATCCAAACTTTGAGGGCTTGAGACAGATTATTTTTGAACCATTTGATCGGGTTGCTTTTGGTTTCGAAAAACCGGAACTCAAAAGGCCTTACTATCTTATCGATAAAGTGCGATTTCTTGATAATACTGGACAAGACAACTTTTCCTCTGATGCTATTGAAATAAACCAAAATTTGGTAACCATAATTGGCGGAAAATCAACGGGGAAGTCATTGCTTCTTTACTACATAGCTAAAACAATTGACAGAAAAGAAGTAGAAACCAGGTTTGCCGACCTTTCCGAAGCTTCCCAATATGATTTTGATAAATCAGCTGATTTTAATTTTGAAGTGGTTTGGTCAGATGGTGCTAGAATGTATCTTAAAAACACGGAAGGCAGCAATGGTTCGGACGAAAGAAAAATTTTGTATATACCCCAAAATTACCTTAACAGACTTTCGGAGGAAAACACTGGAAGTCGCGATACTATAAACAAGTTCGTCAAAGATGTTCTTCTGCAAGATGAAACTGTCCGAGAAAATTATGAAAACAATCTTACGAGAATTAAGGGATTAACTAAATTAATACCTACCAATGTTGCAGATCTTTATCAAATAAAACAGGAAATTAAAGAGGTAGAAGAAAACATTAAGAAATTTGGTGAAGAGAATGGTATAAAAACATACATCGTCCAATTGAAAAAAGAAGCTGAGGACATCAAAAGTAAATCTGGGCTATCCAATCAAGAAATAACAGATTATGAGGCATTACTTGAAAAAGAGAAAGAAACAACCACAAGCATTACTGTTTTATCTGACGATAAAAAGAGTCTCGTGTCTTTCAAACAAAATCTAATGCAGCAGTTAGAAAGTTTAGAGAAATTGTACAATGAACAGTCGTCTTATCTGGGTAATGATGAAATCAAAAAAGAATTCACAAAAGAATTTGCTAAAATTAGACAATTGAAAACCGACCTTTTAACAGCCACTGATGTAGTAATAAAATTTGTCAATTCAAGTATTGTAGCCTACCAAAAAGAGTTAGAAAAAATCAAAAATGATCTTATTCCGTTTATGGCAAAGGTTAAATTACAGGATGAGTTGAAAAAGAAGAATAAGGCCATAAGTGATGAGCAGAACAAGTTAAACAAAATAGACCTTGAAAAGAAAAAGCTTGAGTCAAAAAAGGATCTTTATGAAAAAGAGAAAAAGTATCTTATCGAAACCTATCAGCAAATTTTTGACATCTACGGTGAGGTAAGAAATGAATTTAAGAGGTACGAAAATAAGTTTGAAGATATATCTTTAAATGTTTCGGTTGGATTTAATGAAAAGGTGTTCAATGAAGAAGTTATCGATGCTTTTTTAAACAAGAGGGATATAAAACGTAATATCAGCAGTATATCATGGAAAGACGAATACGAGTACCACTTCGATCCGAATAAACATCTCTCTTTTATCAGCGAAATTTTTAATGCTGTTGTAGATGAGAAAATAAAGACGGTGAGAAATAGAGCGGCAAAGGATGCCGCAGTAAAGATTTTAGAAAATTATTTTGATTTGGACTTTAAGATTTCATATAAAAACGATCCACTTGATAAAATGTCTCCTGGAAAGAAAGGACTTGTGCTTTTACGGTTCCTTATTGATTTAAGTAATGAAGAATGGCCGATACTTTTGGACCAGCCGGAAGACGATTTAGATAATAGATCGGTATATGATGATCTGGTTTCATTTATCAAAAATAAGAAAAAGAAACGGCAAATAATTATAGTTACACATAATCCTAATTTAGTTGTTGGAGCAGACGCTGAACAAGTTATCGTCGCAAATCAAGAAGGACAGGAAAAAGGGCGAGATAATAAAAAGTTCAAGTTTGAGTATATTTCAGGAGCCTTAGAAAACTCCTTTGAGTTGCCAGAAGCTAAACAAAAAGCTATATTATTCAGGAAGGGTATCCGCCAACATGTTTGTGAAGTCCTGGAGGGAGGTCAGATAGCCTTTGAAAAAAGAGAAAAGAAATATGGATTTAGAATCAGTTGAATCTCATACAACCGAATTCAAGTCCTCATGGCGGGACGAATATATAAAATCGATTTGTGCCTTTGCAAACACCGACGGTGGAAGATTGCTCATCGGAGTTGATGATAATGGTAAGCCTGTTGGCGTCGAAGACTCTAAGAAATTACTTGAGGATTTACCCAATAAATTAAGAGATACCCTTGGCATTATACCAAGTGTCCGATTAGAAAAGGAAAACGGTAAGGAAATAATTATAATAGAAGTTGAGCATTCCTATGTACCAATTTCATATCATGGGAGATTTTATGTTAGAAGCGGAAGCACAATTCAGGAACTAAAAGGCAAGGACCTGACCAGGTTTCTAATATCCAACTCAGGCAAGCACTGGGAAGAGTATATTGAGGAAAATGCTTCTATTGAGGATATAAATAATGAGACAATTGAAAAATTCAAACAAATCGCGATAAAAAGAATTCCACTTGTGAAAGATGAAAATGAGCCGATAAAGGTGCTTGAGAAATTAAATTTGATTAAAAATGGTAAATTAACAAGGGCTGCCCTTTTACTATTCGGTAAAAATCCAAAAAGATTCTGGACAAGCTCCTATATAAAAGTGGGTAAATTCTTAACGGATACTGATATTATAAGTTCTGATGATATTGAAGGAAATCTCTTTGAACAGGTTGAAAAAACAATGGAGTTATTGCGGACTAAATATCTTATATCTGAAATAAGATTTGAAGGAATTTATCGTAAAGAAGAACTTGAATATCCAGAAGAAGCATTGAGAGAAGCCATAATTAATTCGGTTATACATAGAGATTATATCGGTCCACATACCCAGTTAAAAATTTATCCTGATAAAATAATTCTTTGGAATGTTGGCACACTTCCAAAAGAAATCAAGGTTGATGAATTAAAGAAAAACCATTCATCTTATCCAAGAAATGAGTTATTGGCAGATGTATTTTTCAAAGCTGGACTAATAGAGGCTTGGGGCAGAGGAACAATAAAAATTACAGATGAATGTAAAAAAGCTGGACTGCCAGAACCAGAATTTAAAGAAGAGTTTGGCGGTTTTGCAGTTTATTTCTATAAAGACATTTATACAGAAGATAATTTAAGAAAAA
>NZ_AZRI01000014.1:0-158111 GCF_002895585.1 Petrotoga sp. 9T1HF07.CasAA.8.2
CTCACGGGTGGGGAGCGGGGTGGAAGGGCGCTAATAAAAACTAAGCGTAGCTTACAAAAAAGTTCATCTTTCAAAAATAAGATATCAATTTTAAAAGGGTATAGGGTGAAGCCTTCTTCCCCTGTTGGTTGTAAAGGACCGCAGGTCCTTCCTTAGATGGGTGGGGGTGCGGGGGGAAGGGCCGCAAACTAATAACGACTGGGAGTGAAAAAAATGATAAAAATCGGCGCACATATGAAAATCTCAAAAGGCTTCACAAAAGTCCCTGCTGATACAGCAAACATAGGAGGGAACACCTTCCAAATCTTCACAAGTTCACCACGGGTTTGGAAAGTAAACCCGCTAAAAGAAAGCGATGTAGAAGGCTTCAAAAAAGCAATGAACGAATTCAACATAAATTTTGAAGACGTCTTAGTTCATTCAAGCTACTTAATAAACCTAGCCTCTCCAAAAGATGAAATCAGAGAAAAATCTATAAAAGCTATGATAGAAGAAATAAAAGCCACAGATGAATTAGGAATACTTCACTACAACTTCCATCCAGGAAGCCATTTAGGTGAAGGAGAAGAATTCGGCGTAAACAAAATATTAGAAGGGTTAGATATCGTCTTCAAAGAAATTCAGAATACAAAAGTAACTATCTTGCTCGAAAACGTTGCACAAAAAGGATCAAACATAGGATACACCATGGAACAATTAGGAAGAATAATAAACAAATCACCATGGAAAGAAAGATTAGGCATAACTTATGATACCTGCCATGGATTCGATTCAAACTACGACATAAGAAAAAAAGAAGAGGTACAAAGATTACTAGACGAAATTGACAAATACATCGGCTTAAATAAACTAAAAATGATTCATCTAAATGATTCAAAATATGACGTAGGAGCAGCTAAAGACAGGCATGAATTTATAGGCAAAGGATACATAGGAAAAGAAGGATTTAAAACCTTTCTCTCTTTTGATGAAATATCGAAGCTACCTTTGATCCTTGAAACCCCTGGAGATGATCCAGAGCATAGTCAAGATATAAAAGTAGTAAAAGAGATCTTCAAAGAATTAGGAAAGCTTTAAAAATACCCCCATCAGGGGGTATTTTTAAACAATCCCTAGATCCATCATTGCTCTTGCTACCTTTAGAAAAGCTGTCACATTAGCCCCAAAAACAAGGTCTCCGTCTTTCTTGTACTCTTCAGCTGTCGTCTTTATACTACTGTATATATTCTTCATGATCTCTCGTAGTTTTTTATCTACCTCTTCAAAACTCCAAGACTCCCACATACTATTTTGAGTCATTTCTAAGGCAGAGGTAGCAACACCGCCAGCATTGGCAGCTTTAGCGGGGGCAAACAAAACGTTATTTTTTTGGAAACATTCAATAGCTTCTGGGGTGCACGGCATATTAGCACCTTCTGCTACCGCTAAAACACCGTTATTCACAAGTGTTTTTGCTTCTTCTATATCAATTTCGTTTTGAGTGGCACATGGGAAGGCAATATCACATTCAATTTTCCAAATATTTTTACTATTATCGTTATACTCTGCTGATGGATGAGTTTTGAGATACTCAACTATTCTTCCTCTTCTTTTTTCTTTTATCTCAATTACAGAATTTAAATCTATTCCTTCTGGATCGTATACCATTCCATCTGAATCACTAAGGGCTATAACCTTTCCACCAAGTTCTATAACTTTTTGAGCCGTGTAAATAGCCACGTTCCCAGATCCAGAAATTATAACCTTCTTGCCCTCAAATGTTTCACCAATATCTTTAAGCATTTCTTCGACAAAATAAACCAATCCATAACCTGTTGCTTCTGTTCTCGCCAAACTTCCACCCCAATCTATTCCTTTTCCTGTTAGGGTACCAGCTTCAAAACGGTTGGTAATTCTTTTGTATTGACCAAAGAGATACCCAATTTCTCTATTCCCAACACCTATATCTCCTGCTGGAATATCCGTTTGTGCCCCTATATGTCTATATAGTTCAGTCATAAAACTTTGACAAAATCTCATAACTTCGGAATCTGACTTCCCCTTTGGATCGAAGTCACTGCCACCTTTTGCTCCACCTATAGGCCTTCCAGTTAAAGCATTTTTGAAAGTTTGTTCAAATGCAAGAAACTTCATGATTCCAGGGTATACGGTGGGATGAAAACGCAATCCCCCTTTATAAGGCCCTAATGCGGAGTTAAATTCTATTCTGTATCCCCTATTAACATGAACGTTCCCTTGATCATCTACCCATGGAACGCGAAAGATAATCTGTCTTTCAGGCTCAGTTAACCTTTCTAAAATCCCGTTTTCTTCAAATTCAGGATACAGTTCAACAACTGGTTTTATACTTTCAAGAACTTCACGTACCGCCTGGTGAAACTCGGTTTCTCCAGGATTCCTTACAACTACCCTTTCAATTATGCTGTCAACATAATTTTCTTGGGTTAATTCAATAGAGTTACGCATGGTTACCTCCTCCTTTTAGCTTTTCCCCGGTATACTTAAGAAAGAACAAGAAATTATCTTCATAGTAAACAATTCAATGAAATATATTTCATTATTACTAATAAATGGTAATGAATATATTTACTAAGTTTTTTAGATTATACACAAAACTTGCAAATTCGCAAAATTTTAAAATTTTTCGTTGAATATGCTTTAAATCATTTATCTAAAGTATTTTTCAGGTGATTAGTTATTACTGAAGAAAGTAAATTAAAAAAATATTTATATTTTTTTAATAAAAAATTTATCTTTCTTAGATTCTTGAGTGAGTGCCAGGAGGTATGCGGAAAGTTTGAACCAAAACCTACTGAAGTACTAAAAAAGATGGTGGGCGCTGTAGGGTTTGAACCTACGACCTTCTGCGCGTGAAGCAGACGCTCTCCCACTGAGCTAAGCGCCCCAAAACACTTTTCTAAAATATTATACATTATATTTCAAAACTTGTCAATGAAAGTAAAAGTTACTCTTTATATGCTTGAATACATCTCAAATTTCCATCGATAGCCTCAACTTTTGAAACCTTAAACCCTTCTTTCTCAAATAAGGAAATCAACTGACTCGTCGTTCTAAGCACCCTAAACTTTGGAATAAACCAAACCACATTCTCTCTATCCTTCAAATCAGGAACATACACAAAGGCTAAAACCTTTTTTGCCTTCTTTAAAATATCAGTTACATCATAACTTTTTTCAAACTCCCCTACAATTAAAAGATTGTTAGAATTATCTTTTACAGAAATGCCCAAATCTTCAAAAACACCTTCATACTTCTCTTTATCAACTCCAAGAACCTTGACATCTTTAAAACCACTATCGATTAATCCCCTTAAAATAACTTCCTTTTTGATCTCCAAAGGAACAGACTTGTAAGCCCCTTTCTCACGCTTTTCGTAAATCCTTAAAGCCTCGTCAGAGGGATAAGGCGAAGCGTACATAAAAGTATCTGATTTCTTCCAACTCCTAATGGGATGAATAATCCCCAGCGTGGAAAATTTTTCAGAAATATTCCCTACCCAAATCATTTCATCGTTGTTTTTCATAAAACTAATCTGAGTATTCGGATAAAGTCCAGAATAACTGTATATACCAAACGATATATCAGCAAGTTTGTTATTTTCTTCTACAGCTTTTATATGTAAATCCAAAGCTTTTTTAATGTCTTTTTTTTCGTATATCTTAGCAAGCCTATAATAATAAAAAGGAAATTCGTCGATATTTTCTACTTTTTTCAACAACGTCTCAGCCTTTTGTGGGTCTTTTTCTATTAGTAAAGAAGCAGATGCATAATTAGCAAATGAAGTGTCCGAAATCAAATACAATTTTTCAACTGCGTCTTCCCCGAGGTATTCAACAATATCAAAAATAAATTCATTTTTGGAGGTATAAAAAGTATACATCTCATCAAAAGCAATGTCAAACTCTGTGGATAACTTCATAGATAAATCCTCTAAAAGGGGCTTTATAAACCTCGATATCTCAGGATAAGTATCTTTGGCTTTTTTGTAGTATTCTATTGCTTCTTTGTACTTTTCTAATTTTAGATAAGCATCTCCAATTAAAACATACAAAACCCCTCTAACCTCTTCACTTTCAACCTTTCTTAATCTTCCTAACTCCTTTAAAATTTCAACGTAGCTTTTTGTCTCTTCAAGAACATGGAAAAGAAACAAAAGACCGTATATTCCCGTTTCATTTACAAACTTCAAATAATCGTTCTTAGTAACAAAGTTTAAAAGCTGATCTTCAGATGTTTCAAATTTTTTTATTACATATTTTGATATTTCGTTTTTACATTTAAACTTCTCCAACAAACTCTTTTCAACCTTCAGATTAAATTCTCCAAGCTTCTGAATAACTTCGTCGAAGTACATTTGAATCCCTTCGTTTTCACTTGCTTCAACGATGATCTGAATTCCTGGAAGAACCTTTCCCATTTCTTCTTTAGATTCAACCAAATCTACTAAATTTTTCATTAAAATCTGTACATAACTTTTATTCAATGCAAAATTCCCTTTTTCGCTAAAAGCTTTTGAAATATATTTATTAAAGTCATTAAAATCCTTTTTTTTCAAAAAGGCTTTCGCTGCAAGCAAATAGGCTGTAGATATTCGCTTAAGAGACATAATTGTCCAACAATATGTTTCAACTTCATTCATAGCAGTATCTAGCACCTGGAAAAATTTATTACTCCAATCCAACAGTTCGTCATATTTTTTCTCTTTCTCACATAAAAGCATCATCCCAAAATAAGGATCGGGGTATTTTGGTGATAACTTAATTGCGTTTCTTAATAACTCTTCCCCCAATTTTTTCATATCATTTTCAATGCATTCTACGCCAAACAAATATAAAAATTCAAGGGTAATGGTTGGTAAATTATTTACCTTTTTTATCTCTTTTATCTCTTTTATAATTTTCCATGCCAACTCATTTCTTCTGAAACTGTATCTACCTATTTCCTCAATTTTATATAATTGAATTAAATAATAAATCCTATCTAAAGGTTTATTAGAACTTTTCAATTGTTCCCTTATCAATGTTGCTGTTCTTTCATGTTTCTTCTTTCGCAAATTCCTGGTCCAAATATATCCGTAGTGATAAATTGGAAAATTGGCATGGACTACTTTAGGTTTATATATAGCTTGATTATGTACAACGTTTTGATATTCAACGGTACCTTTTCTAAAAATTATAGGAATCGATGCAACTTCAGTTTTTGTGTGGTCCATATCCATATAACTGATAATGGGCAGATAAACAGTATTAACATCTTTTGGTAGTTTTTTAAGAAACTCTCTAATGTTTTTTATAAAGGATTCTGAAACTTCTTCATCAGCATCGTATCTCATAACCCACTCACAGGTTGGAAACTTCAAAGAATAATTTCGAGCCTCAGAAAAATCATTTTGCCACTCATGAAAGTACAGCTTATCGGTATACTCTTTAACTATCTGGGGCGTTCTATCCATAGAACCTGTATCAACAACAATTATCTCATCTGCCACATCTTTAATAGCCTCTAAGGCACGTCTAATATTAGCCTCTTCATCCTTAACAATCATAGCAACAGATAACAATTTTTCATTATTAGCACTCATACACTTGCCTCCCATTACAAAGCTTATTCTATTATATCATTCTTCTTTTATTTATTATTTCCTTCTACAATTATATAGTTTCGATTTAAAAAGACTCAAAGAGAATCCAAAAAAGTAAAGAAAATAATTAAAGTTATTAGAATTTTAACCGATAAATATAATGAAATATTCCTGGCCAGGAAATAAATCATCTAAGGAAAGGATAACACCAAAATCACATGGAGGTGAAGGTAGAATGAGAATTAACCATAACTTAAACGCTTTAAACGCATGGAGGCAGTTAGATTCAGCTAACAACGCTATGGGAAAATCCCTTGAAAAACTTTCTTCAGGTTTTAGGATCAACCGTGCAGGTGACGATGCAGCTGGTTTGTCAATATCTGAGAAAATGAGAGGACAGATTAGAGGATTAGACATGGCTGTAAAAAATGCTCAAGACTCTATATCCTTAATACAAACAGCGGAAGGAGCATTAACTGAAACACACGCTATTTTGCAAAGAATGAGAGAGTTAGCAGTACAAGCAGCAAACGACACAAACGTTGGTGCAGATAGACAAGCATTGCAAGACGAAGTAACCCAATTAACAGCAGAAATCAATAGAATTGCAAGTGACACCGAGTTTAACACCCAGAAATTATTAGATGGAACCTTTACTAACTCAACTTTCCACATCGGAGCAAACATAGGTCAGAACATTACCTTATCAATCGGAGCTATGAGTGCAGGGGCTTTGGAAATAAATAGTACTAATATGAGTATTGCAAATCAGGCAAGTGCAAATACCGCTATTAGTACTATAAACGCTGCAATAGTGAAAGTTTCTACAGAAAGATCCAAGCTTGGTGCATATCAGAACAGGTTAGAACACACTATAAACAACTTGCAAGTTTCCTCAGAGAATTTAACCGCTGCAGAATCAAGAATCAGAGATGTAGACATGGCAAAAGAAATGATGAACTATACAAAACAACAAATACTATTGCAATCATCGAATGCAATGTTGGCTCAAGCAAACACGGTTCCACAAAACGTCTTGCAATTGTTAAGATAATTGTTTTTATGCCTAAAAAGGGGCTACCGCCCCTTTTTCTTTTATATATTGCTAAAACTAACTAAGTATTTTTTCACCTATATTTTGCTCTAAATTTCATCCTCTATAATTCTTCTCACAAAACTCCAAATACTCCCTTGTTATAACTTTCTTTCATGCATATTTTTACAGCAAAATTATACAATTCAAGTTACTTTTCGATTTTTTGAAGAATTATTTCGATTTTCAAAGAGCATTTTGAATAATTATCCAATATTTTGTTCTTTTTCCTCTTGTCTTATTTTTCTTGAACCCCTTTCGGTGTGTTTCCTTTCGTTAATCGTTACTTTTACCTATTTTTAAAGTTGGTATTCTTTCTCAGCTCCTTTTAACATTATTATCTCTTCATCCATCAAAATTCTATCCACGTCTGTCATATGCTCTTTAATATATGCTATCTCCCTTTTTATCTCTTCTATCTCCTTAGGTATCAACGCAACATTAGCATCTTCCATACCTATCTGCTATACCTTTTGATTATATAAAACATTCGTTTTTGGTTATATAATAAAATTACAACACCTTCCGCTTCTTTCAGGAGGCAGGCTCAATTTTGGACAACGTCCATGGACATATGAGAAGTGCGAGGCGTCGTCGTTTGTCCGATGTTAGCGGAAGTGCCTACTTTTTTCATGGTAAGGAGATAGTCAAACCTGAATTTGGTCCAGGTGGTATACCTAAAGCTGGTTCTACCCCTTGTGATTTTCTGAGGTCTTCCAACAAAGCTTGCGGATCAATTCTCCTTCCAATCATTGCTTGGGACTCTTGGCGTGGTCGTTGAACTTGCTTCCCTCTATACACTATAACTTCACTTATCCCCTCAGCAATTGCTCTTACACATATACCGCGTGCGTAAAAGCGATTGAATTCACCTTCAGCTAGTGTTTCAGGAGCATTCACAGGAACTTTTGCTTTCTTTATTTCTCCACTTCGCAATTTCCTTTCCTCATCTGATTTCATACATTGTTGCTCATTTAACTGAGTAGCTAACCAATCATCGTTGTAACCAGCAATAGCATCTTCAAGAAGTTTAGCCCATTCAGATTGTCCAGTGGAATTCAAACGAGGGCTTATATATAGGGTTCCCTCCTTAACATCCTTTTCCATTTCCTTCAGCATAAATTTGCGTGTTTGCTCATCAAGATTTTTATACTGTATGGCCATGTTATTTCCTCCTCGTATAATATTTTTTAGTCTCTTAAGAAATTCTAAAACACTTATTAAAACATGGTTTTAAAAAATGTTTTTTACAAAGCACCTCCTTTCTCTTTATACGCTTTTATTCAGTATTTGAAATTCTCTTTTACTAATTCACCGAAAAGCGAGACATTTTATGGTATTCTCTAACCCTCATAAAAACCACCTCCCATTTTCAAAATTTTTGGTTCTCTTACAAAAAGTGTGCGTAAAAAAATAAAATATGAACAAATGATTAAATAATCTGGTATCATTTAAAAAAACAATAAAACTGATCCCTACACTTTTCCAAAAGCTACTTTCGTTCCAGGAGAAACTTTTTCAAAATAATTTTCATCCATGATACCTTTGTCAACCGCTGTTTTGATAAAAACACTTGTTGTTAATTTCATTCTCTAACGAAGATCTTTTTTTAGCATTTTGAATGACATCATATACATTATACATTACATCTTTTGGTTCTTCGGTTATATTAGATATTTCCAAAAATATGGCTATTTTCTCCCCTATTTTTTGATTTTCATATTCGATTCTATACTCTTTATGTCATTCTCCAATTTATCCCTATAATAATTTAAATCTTCAATCTTAATCAAAGAGATGTATAGATTTTCTGCTCCTATTTTCTATTTCCTCTTTTATAGCTTTTTGATAAGGTAATTTTTTGAAACTATCTGCGTTTACAGCTTCTTTAATATATTTTAAATTTTTTCTGATATTTCAAAGATCTGCACTACTAAACGAAAAAAATTCAGTTAGCAATAGCAATTGGAGATGTTGATTTTAACTTGATACGCTCTTTAAGTTTTTCTTTTGCTATAAATCGCACCAGGACTTTGCCTTGGGCTTCCTTCAGATTCCACCTCACGATGGATACCCTTGCCTCAACTAGTAGTTCCTGCTACCTGACCCACAATGGACTTTCACCGCTTAGTTATTGAGCATGCTGAGCGTACACAAGAATGAATAGGGTTAACCTACCCTGCTTAGTTACTATATTCGTAATATAATTTTTCCCCTAAACGACCATTCTATCTTTTGGGTCGCTGTACTGTTTACTCCATTTAATAGGCCATTCTAGGGTTTTACATTAGTTTACTTTGCAATAACTCTAAGATATTATTCTCTATATCTGGCAACGCCTTAAGAGCTTCTTCATATTGTTCTTTATTGCATTCACGTCTTTGTCCGCTGTCTATGCCAATTGCTTCATTAACTGCTCTGTTAAGTAGGCGCATAACAACCTGCACGTTGTTTCTCTCATCACCATCTCCAACAATATCTATCAAATCTCTTCCCTGAAATTCAAAACCTAATTCTACTAAAATATGTGCACCAGCCCCCCTCACTCTCGCATTTAGAATTTTCTTCAACTGATTACGTGCTCGGTCAGGACGAATCGGGATTCGTTGGACTTCCTGCTCACTAAAATCAGGGAGTTCCCCGAACTCTTCCAGTAAATACTCAATCCCTTCTAAATCAATTCCAAGCTCTTCGGCTCGGGGTTTCATTTCTTTCTGCAAAAATTGTTGAATAGCTTCGCGATACGCATCGATGAAATCAGGTTGGTAGCCAGTTGTATCAAAAGACACGCCTTCCTCTCCATGAACTACCATCTCTTGTCGGACTCTTCTAATCCGTTCAGAAGCTCCTTCTTCCCTCCCCTCGCTACTATCTCCAATATCTACAAATTTGCTCCAGTCAAGCTCATCAAATCGTGTAAAGTCCTGCCAGTTTCCCTGCTGGTTTAATCCCACATGGGTCACTATTTCCGCAATATTATCTAATGCCGGGTTAGGAGCATTGTTAATACTCCTAAGTGTACGACCTACAAACTGAATATAAGCGGATAACGTCCGAAATGGTCTAAACACTGCCGCAATTGATAACGGTGGGTGGTCGTAGCCTTCACCAAGCATACCTACTTGCACAATACAGTCTCCGTATCGTTCAAATTCTATCATTGTATTGTCTTGCTCGTCTTCAGACATCCTACTATGTATAATATATGTACGCAGACCACGAGCTTCATAAAGAGCCTTGATTTGGTTTGCATGATTGATCGACATTGCCGCCGCAATGATTTTATGGTGAAAGCCTGTGTCTCGCTTTTGCCGAAGCTTTTCAATGCTCCTGTCTACTATTGTTTCGCAACACGGTATTGACAAAGCAACACCCCGTGAAAACCAAGTATTTTCTTTCATTTCTAACACTTGTTCGAGGGTCAATTCCTCGTCAGAATTTTCATAGGTAAACCATATCCGCTGTGGTTGGGCTTCTTCTCGTATTACCCTCTTAATGTAACCTTTATCCATTGCACGCGAAAGGGAATACCTATAAATTTCTTCACCTTCAACGGGCATATCATCACTCCTAAAAGGTGTACCAGTTAAACTAATTATCTTCGCATTGTTAAAACGATGAAAGACTTCCTGCCATGATGAGGCAACATTATGATGAGCTTCGTCAACCATGATTAGGTCGAAGTAATCAGAGGGAAACTGCTCAAGCCAACCAGTACGATTTTGCAGTTGCTGGATATTTGCGACAACTATATGTGCTTCGTCAGTATCATAACGATTTACATCTTCACTTCCAAGTACTACTACACGGGGGCAATTAGAGCGAGTTAGTACCCTTTGATTAAAATAAAAGTTGTCCGAACTAGCAGGGTCAAGTGCATTTTCAATAGTTTGACGGATTTTAGTATTAGGGGTGATTATCAACACTCGCCCCTTTGCTATCTTGTATGGTAACATGGCTATTAAGCCACTTTTACCGCTTCCAACAGGTAATATTAGAAGAACATGTCCTTTAGAGTTTTCGCGAAAGTAACATAATGTTGTAATATATCCTTCTAATTGGGGCTCCCTCAATCTGCTATTCTTTATTATATCGACTGGACAATTTGAAAAATAGCGCTCAATATCCATTTGGGATAGTGGCATATAGATTCCTCCCGTTCAATATTTAATACTGCCTTCTATAATATTTGATGATACAATATAAGCATAAACAATTATTTTCTTTAAAAAATGAGTGGGTAGTAGAACGCGTATACTCTCTGAACTTTTAAGTTCGTTTAAAAGTTTGTTCGCTACCCACTTTCCGCCCATAAATCCGATACTTGTTTGACCTTCCAAGGCCGTATTAGAAGAATGATTGTAAAAGGCGGATCCTTAAACAATACTAAAGCGAGGTGAAAAATATGTATTTTGTAGGTATTGACATTTCTAAAAATTCTTTTCATTACTACGTCTCTGATTCAGATAGGACCAAAATCTTTTCTGCTTCTGCCTTGGTGGTTTTCGTTGGCAGATCCTCTTTTGCCGTGAGGCTGTCTCCTCGTACAGAGGAATCAGGTCAAATGAAAAAAGGTTGGGTTCATCAATAGAAAAGGTAACAGGTACCTAAGAAAAGCTGTTTACATCGCTGCCACTGTTGCTATTCAAAAGAATGAATACTTCAAGAATTATTACACGAAACTACGTACTCGAGGTAAATCACATACTGTTGCTGTGTTAGCCGTAGCGGGAAAATTGTTGAGAATAATATATTCACTGCTAAAGAACAAAGAAAAATATGATCCTAACTATCATTACAAATTACAAAAATCAAGAACTGAGAGTTCATGGCAATTATACAGCAAATAAATTAAAAAGAAAAATAGTAACCTGAATAAACAACAACCGCTACTTTCAACCTAGAAGCATGACTGAATAAGGATTTTTTAAATAGAAAATATTTAAAATTTTTTAATTAAATAGGGGACTATCATACTTGACTACTCTAAGGGTGGTTAACCTAACTGTCGTAGACCGATTAAGCTGGAAAACTCGATTGGATACTCATCTTTATGTATTTTACCTGTGTTGTCTTCATAGGTGATATTAATCGTAAATGATTTTTTTGCTTTTTCATCAAAATCTTCAGCCATATTCGTTAAAAACAATCGAAATTTTTGGTTAGGAGCAAGGTACTTCAAACCATTATTCACAAAACCTAAGTCAGACAGAAACTTGCCTTTTTCATATTCAAAATCAGGACTAACTTCAAATTTTACACTATGTGCCACTCCTAATCCTATATTTTCTATAATCATCTCAATAAAATTTATATATTTTTCACTGGGTTGAATAATCAGAGAAATCTAGGGTTCTATTTGAGCTTCTCTCATTTTCCTGGTTTCTGCTACTAATGACCATGTTAATTTGGCATATACTATAGTTGCAATAGCTACTAATGCTGAAAATACCACAGCTAAGGCTCCACTATTTTGGTTAAGAAATTCTAATACCATTATTTTTACCTCCTATCATCTTATGCGTTTTTATTTGGTGTTTGAAACTCTTTTTTATTAATTCTCTCAAAAGCGAACCATTCTATCGTATTTTCTAACATTCATAAAAACCACCTCCTATTTTCAAAATTTTAGGTTTTCCTTTAAAATGTGTGTATAGAAAAATAAAATAAGAACAACGGATTAACTAATCTGGTATCATTTAGAAAAATAAAAAAAACTGATCCCTACACTTTTCCAAAAGCTACTTTTGTTCCAAGAGAAACTTTTTCAAAATAAATTTCATCCATGATACCTTTGTCAACCGCTGTTTTTGATAAAAACACATGCTATTAATTTTATTCTCTAACGAAGATATTTTTCAGTATTTTGAATGACATCATATACATTATACAATATATCTTTTTGTTCCTTGGTTATATTGGATATTCCCAAAAATATGGCTATGTTTCCCTCTAATTTTTGATGTTCATATTAGATTCTATACTTCTGCACTTACTAAACGAAAAGTGGTTCTTCCCGCTGATTGTTGAAGCCTATCCAATATTCTCAAGAAAAAGACCTTTCTGTTTAAACATCTTGAATTGTTTTTCTATTTCTCTAAAATTCTCTTTTAAATGATTTCTCGCCAATTAGATCACTTGAGGCTAATTAAATTAATTGTCAGTAAAGAAACCCTTTTTCGTTTAGTATATGCAAACGGCATATGTTGGAATTCTTTAGCCTTTTTTTCTATTTCTTTGCCAAAACTTAAAATCTTTTAGCTTTTTAGATCCTGCTGAAGTATACTCTACTAATGAGAAACTATATGAAAAATACCGAACATTAAAAACGCTATTTTTTCAATACTATTAAACAATAGTGGTAAAGGCACCTTGATAGTCATGTATTAAGAATGCTCATAAAAGAGTCAATCCTTAAAAATGAATTTTCCATAGAGATTTTTATATTTCAGATAATTGCCTATAAAAGCTCTTCCATATTCCCTACCATAAATTCTCTGGGCGTTCATAAGCATTTGCTCTTCTAATTTAATGAGCGTATTTTCATCAAAGTATTTTTTTAAAACGTAATATAAATAAGCTGTATGAATTGGAATATCAGACAATCTTTTAAGTATCTGTTTTGATGAAGAAAGCGGATTATTGTATTCATAACCTTGAAAAGAATAAAATACCGGAATGGTCTTATTTATATAATTATTCACCAACAAGTAATCCGATAATATTGAATCCTCTGCAACGCTCATTCTTTTAACTCCTATTGTTGTTAGAATTTTCATAAGTTCTATGTAAGCATTTCCCAAATCTTGTCTTTTAAATAAAGTGTTTATTATTGACATGCTTCCGTGTAAGTGATTAAACTCTTCCGCAAATATCTGCTGTTTGCTTTTCCACAACAAAGAATACAGGACTTCACCCAGAAATTCATCATTTTGCATCAAAGTACATGAAATTGTTAGCAAAGGATTGGTCGATTTAAAATTTTGATAATCTTCATTAAGATATTTCAAGCTGTTTGTATAAATTTTATCGTCGATATTATGAAAGAAAATGAAATCTCCGCTACTATTTTGAAGACCTTCTGCTCTAGCAGTATAAATCCCCTTATTTTCTGATAAATTAATAATTTTTATTTTTGAAAAAGTATGTTGATGTTTTTTTATTAATTCTTTAAGAATTCCCAAAGTATTATCAGTAGAACCGTCATTGACAAATACGACTTCATAGTTTTCATAATCTATTTCTAGAACGTTTTCGAAACAATTTTTAACAAATTTTTCACCGTTATAAACAGGGATAACTACAGATATTGGAGATTGTTTTTTGTCCATAATTTGAATAGCATTATCCTTGAAAAAAATACGTTTATTATTTTTTAGGTTTGAAAAAAGTTCTGCATATTTTTTATCCCTAGTTCCAATAGCTACCAACCAACTTCCAGTTTGTTCCCCTCTAAAGAATTTTTCAAAATAAATAGCTAGAGCTGTTTTTACAGCATTTGGGTTTATCCTTTTTAGATAATAATACACTTCTACTATACCTCCTATAACGCTTTCATTTAATAAATATAAGCCAGCTCGTTTAAATTGCTCTCTTAAGGTATAAAAATCTCTTTCAAAACCATATTCCCATGTTCCGTTTGCTATTGAAAATTGTTTTGACAGTTTATAGATTTGTGAACCGCTCCACGGTACCCCTACTACAACGAATTTCCCAGCTTGCCCCATTTCTTCAAGCATTTTAACGAGCTGCTTATCTTCAAAATGTTCCAAAACTCCCATATTGAAAACTATGTCAAAATTTTTAAAGCCTTCTTTTTTTAGATTAAATCCGTCACCTAGAAGAAATTCAATATTGTCAGTAATTTCAAAATCTTGTGAAATTCTCTTTGCTAATCTTATAGACGATTCTTCAATATCTATGCCTGTTACTTTAGCTTCTCTCATGGCTATCTCAATTGAAAAGTTTCCTGTACCAGTCCCAACCTCCAGTATTTTCGCATTTCTTAGTAAAAAGTAAGAATTCAATAAACGAATAAATTCGGATCTTAAGGTCTTATTCCCAGACTCATTCATTAATTGAAAACTATCTATTTGAGAATATTTGGCCCATATTTTCCCAAATTGGTTTTTATATTTTTCTTCATCTCGTAAATTCCTTTTTGAAACATTTGCGTTTATTACATTTGGATTAATATCTTTTTCTTTGGCATTCAAAAGTATTGTTTGACCTTTTACTCTATCTTTATCATTTGTGTTCAGAATTTCTTCAATTTCATATATCTGCCTTTCCAACGAGTAATTATCTTCGATAAACCTACGGTAACTTTCTGAGTCGTAACTTTCTTCGATTATTTTTTCTACCGCTTCATCGATTGTGTTGTATATAAATTCATCTGGATAAAATCCTCTGGCAGCGTAAAAATTATGAATTATTGGTTTTATCCCTCTTGCCATTGCTTCCATTATTCCTACCCCGTAACCTTCGTGAATACTGGTTGATAAAAAATAATTTTTATTTTCCAACCATGAATTGATGTCATTTGTCCAATCGTGAAAAGTAAATTTATCCTCTATTCCCATATCTTTTAATATGTAATTTAAGTATTTCTTTATTCTTATATCCTGATGATCTCCTACCCAATCTATTCTGTACCCATCATCTATTTTTAAAAGCTTATCTAATATTTGGATTATGAGCATGGGATTTTTTTTGTAGTTAACGTGTCCACTAAAACATATTCTTTTACCTTTTGTCCTTTTGCTAAAGACAAACTTATCTAAATTAATTCCATTATAAACCATTGTATATGGAACATTTTTTACCTGAGGACAGGATTCATAAGCATCTTCTCTAACATGATCAGCGACAAAAATCATCCTATCAATAAGATCCCAATTTATTTTGTTAAGAACATTTACATTAAAAGCCTCATACCCATGCAATCTACAAATTACTTTTTTGTTTTCTATTTCAGGGACTTTGTTTGTTGCAAATACTGCTAAGTCATTTGCCCATTCGAGCCAGACTATGTCTGCCCATTTTATCGCTTGTGTTATTTCGTTTGCATCTTTTGATACTACGAGTTTGACATCGTATCCGAGCGAGAAGGTTTCTACTATGTCTTTTAGGAAGTTGTCTAAGCCAGGTAAGCAAAGGAAGGCTATCTTTGTGTCTTTTTTTATCTGGTTTCTTATTTCTAAGAACTTCTTTTTCATTTGTGGGTTATCTGTTAGTTCTGCTGCTTTTAGGTAGAACCTTAAAGATGCTAATTTGCTTCTGTTTTTGAATTCTATGTCTCCTAATAGGTCGTAAGTTGCCCAATCTTTATCGTGTATCCTCATGAGGTATCTCCATGCTTCCATTTCTTGGTTCATTTCTTTTAGTAGATACCCATAATTGAATAATAGATCTGAGTCAACAGGATTTATCGTTAATCCTTTTTCGAATTGTTCTTTGGCTTTTTCGAGTTCTTTTTTGTTGAAGTGTATTAGTGCTTTGAAGTTGTATTTTTTTGGGTCATCATCGGATATTTTTCCTATTTGTTCTTGAGCTTTGTTTATTTCTCCTTTGTTTATCAATTCAATGATTTCTTCGTACATAGGAATCCTCCTTGGCTTTTGAAGTTGTCTTTAGAAGTTCTAAAACTTGATAAATAGCGCCCCTTCGCCCCGCAGCCCACCCTCCAAAGAAAGGACTCTGGCCCTTTTCATCCCACAGCCCGCCCTTTAAGGATGATAGTATTTCATTGTCTTTTAATATTTCTTTTTAAGTAATTGTTTATCCTATTTTTTATCGTCTGGAATTGGGAAGTTTTTAATAGAGTTTTTTGAAAGTGATGTTTCTGCCGAAAATTTTCGCTAAAAACTGTTGCTTTTAATTTTTAGTATGGTATAATAATTGTAAGATTTTTATATGTGTTGGTTATTGGTATAAGGGTTCCATTAACAGGGCTTTTTGCCCGGAGGAGGAAGGGTCATGGCAGAGGAAAAAAAGAAAAAGAAAGATAAGCCTAAAGATAAACCAAAGAAGTAGTTAAGTGATATTGATCGAATAGGAGGCAGATAATTATTTATCTGCCTCCTACTTTTATTAGCGCCCTTTCCCTGCTCGCCACCCTTCTAGGGAAAGGGCCTGCAGCCCCTAAGACCCCCGAACATTTAGAGGAGCCCCCATTAAAAACCGCCCTGTGATCCTTTGAGAATTATGAAGTTTCTAAAATAATCATTCTATCTAAGTTTGCGCCCCTTCGCCCCGCAGCCCGCCCTTAAGGAAGCATAAAAGGTTTTTTTCATCCCGCAACCCACCCATAAGGAAGAAAAAATGTAGGGCTTTGCCCCGCTGCCTACCCTTTAAGGATGAATGAAAGAACCCTTCACCCAACTGCTCACCCATAAGGATGAAGTGAAGGAGCTCTTTACCTTGCTTCCCACTCACTGTAACTCACTGTTGACTTCTTAGGTAAAATTGTGTATAATGTTATATATACGTATGCCTAAGGAGGAAGTTTTATGTATTTTTTTGATAATCTTTTGGATATTAAAGGGCGGGAGGAGGAGTTTTTTAACAAGAAGATTAGTATAAAAGGCAAAATTTTTTATGTTGATGAGACAAAGGATTTTTATTATGTGTTCATCACTGATTATAGCTATTCTTTTTTGTGTAAGTCAGAAAGCAGGAAAACCCCCCGAACGGGGTCAAGGAAAGGTGAATGGTTTAGATTTGAAGGCATATTAGAGTACGATAGCGAAATGGGAAGTTATTGTTTGAATGTGGACACAATAAAAGTCACTGTTCCTTCGGTTTGGCATGATCTTTCGGTAGAAAAGAGGGTTGAACTTCATGCACATTCAAAGATGAGCTCAAAGTTGTCCATATTGGATATGGAGGAGTTAGTGGATGCTGTTTCCTCGTTTGGGCAAAAGGCGGTTGCCATTACGGATAACGAGAATGTGCAGATAATCCCTTATTTCTATGAGTATGCGAAGAGAAAGGGTGTAAAAGCTATTTTTGGTTGTGAGCTGAATGTGCACGATGAGAGAAGAGGAATCGTAAAACACGTGAATGTGCTGGTTAAGAATAAAGAGGGGTTGAAGAATCTTTATAAAATAGTATCGATTTCACATATGAACGTTGTGAATAAAAGTGCGATAATTTCACTTTCTGATTTGAAGAATTTAAGACGAGGGCTACTTTTAGGTTCTTCATTGGATGGATTTTTGCTTTACGACTTTCTGAATAAGTATTCTACCGACAATTTAAAGGAATGGATAACTTTTTTTGATTATATAGAGCTTTTCCCGATGGATTGTTATAACGATTTATGTTTGGAGAAGGGTAAGATTATCGATTATTCTAAAACAGTATATGAGATTGCAAAAGCTGTCAAAAAGCCTGTTGTTATGTCCGGTGATGTTCATTATTTGAGAGAAGAAGATCGAGAGTATTTAAACGCTATGATCGTTGGTACCTCCACAAAGAGTAAACCAAGAAAGACTATGCGAAGTGTTAATTATTTTAGAAACACTTCTCAGATGTACGATGAGGCGTTTGAGATCTTTAAAAAACGTGGCATTGCAAAGGAAATCGTTGTGAAAAATCCAAATAAAATCGCTGGTGAGATAGAGGAGTTTGCCCCTTTTGATTTTAAATTGAAGGCGCCTTATATCCCCTCTGCCGACCAAAATTTGAGAGATATCGTTTATAACAATGCAAAAAAGAGGTATGGGGAAAAGTTGCACCGTATAATTATAGATAGGATAGAGAAGGAATTGAAAAGCATAATAGATAACGGGTATGCAGTGATATTTTTGATCTCAGCCGATATGGTCAAGAAGTCTTTAGAGATGGGCTATCCGATCGGTTCGAGGGGGTCAGTTGGTTCTTCGCTTGTCGCTTTTCTTTTGGGGATAACTGAGGTTAATCCTTTGCCACCACATTATTTTTGTGAGAGTTGTGGGTTTATAGAGTTCAGTGAGGATTTAAACTTGAGTGGTTTTGATTTAAAAGAGAAGTCATGCCCAAATTGTGGTGCGATTTTGAACTCCGACGGACATAATATAAGGTTTGAGGTTTTTATGGGGTATTCTGGTGAGAAGATCCCAGATATAGACGTAAATTTTTCGGCTGAGATCTTCAACGATATACAAAGGTTCTTGGAAGAGAAATTTGGTAGGAACTATTGTTACAAGGCAGGTACGATAAGTACCATCTCAAGGTACAACGCTTTGAAGATAGCGTTCAATTATTTCAAGGATGAAGATATGAATTTTGCACATCTTTTTTGGGCTTCTCAAAAAATTAAAGGAACAAAGTTGAATACAGGTCAACATCCATCGGCTATGATAATAATCCCTCAAGAGTACGATGTTCACGATTTTACTCCCTATCAGTATTCTGCAAATTCTCCTGAGATTGGTATCGTTACGACACATTACGATTTTAAGGCTTTAGAAAATGATTTGCTGAAAATAGATGTGTTGTCTCACGATGGTCCAACATTTTTAAAAATGCTTAAGGATCTAACCGGTTACGATTACAACAATATTTCGATGCACGATGAGCGGGTTCTCTCACTTTTCTCTTCTACGAAGGAGTTGGGAGTGGATCTTTCGGAGATAGGTACGGAGATTGGAACGTTGGGTGTACCAGAAGTTTGGACACCTTTCTCCCATAAGATGCTCACCGAGACAAAGCCCAAAACTTTTTACGATCTGTGTAGGACGAATTCACTGGCACACGGAACGGATATTTGGTTCAACAACGCCCGCGAGATAGTTTTGAAGAATGTTGCAGGTATCGATCAGATCGTTAGCTGCAGAGACGATATTTTGACAACGCTTGAGTATTTTGGAGTGGAACCAAAAACGGCCTTTATGATTATGGAAAAAGTGAGAAAGGGTAAAGAGCTTACAGAGAAAGAACTGAAGGCGATAGATCATTCAGAAGCTCCCGAATGGTATCTTGATTCTCTGAAGAAGATTCATTATCTATTCCCAAAGGCCCATGCGGTTGCCTACATGATAATGGCGTACAAGATAGCGTTTTACAAACTTTATTATCCTCTTGAGTTTTACAGCGTTTATTTCACTATTAGAGCAAGGTTTTTTGATATTGATATTATAATGGATGAAGCATTGACGGTTCAGATGATTAAGAAGCTTTCAAGAAACGAATACCAACATAATTACGAAGAGTCCAACTTTTATTCCACACTTAAGACCGCCTACGAGATGAGAAAGAGAGGTTTTGGCTTTTTAAGACCGGATCTTTACAAGAGTGAGGCAAAGGTTTTTAAAATTGAAGGGGAATATTTGAGGATACCTCTGACCAAAGTGAGAAATATTGGTAGCAAGAATGCCCAGCGAATCCTAAAAGAAAGGGGAGGGTCTACAGAGAAAACTCTCCTTTCAAAATAATGTTATCGCACATATAGAAATTAATACAAATTTAATAAAGTTATGATATTATATTAATGTTACGTTTTTCATTTTCAAAAAAATCAAACATTAGGAGGGATCGGTATGAAAAAGATAGTGGTTTCTTTATTCGCTTTAATAGTTTTAACTGCGGTTGTTTTTTCGGCTCCTTTAGGGTTAGGTGTAAAAGTTGGTGAACCAACGGGTTTGTATATAAGGAGTTATACTAGTTCAACGAGTTTCGCCGGTATCACGGCTGCCTGGTCTTTTACCCACGACAGTTTCACTATACAGGCAGATTTTAACGGTGTTTCTCCAAATCTTTTTGGTGATATTGATTTTAGCTATGGTGCAGGTATTCATCTTGGTGTAAAAGACGATTTAAATTTAGGAATACGCTTCCCATTGGGTTTGAATTTTGCTATTCCTGAAACTCCATTGATCACATTTTTAGAAATTGCACCAGGTTTTAAAGTTACCCCTGAAACAAACTTTGATTTAAGCGGAGGATTAGGTTTATTTTATACTTTTTAATGTGCATTCTTCTTTTAATTTGACATAATTATCAGTTTATGATATAATAAGTTGACAAGAAATATAGATTAAGGAGTGTTAGACGTGAAACAAGGTATTCATCCAGAAATGAAGCTTATAACCGTAAAATGCGCCTGTGGCGCTGAACATACTATGTATTCAACAGTTGACAATTTCAGATTAGATGTCTGCTCTGAATGTCATCCTTTCTACAAAGGAGAATTAGGTTCACAAATATTGGATACAGAAGGTAGAGTTCAGAAGTTTAAGAACAAATACAAAGATTTTCTTGAAAACTAAAAATCTCTAATTTTCTTGTTGGGGGGGATTTATTAGAGTTAAGGAATAAAAGTATCAAGAGATGAAAAGCGTTATCCAGTTGGTCCTTGCTATTGGTAAATTTTTACTAATATCCAGCTGGAAACATAACAAAAAATCTCGGAGGTGAAAACCAACGCCTGGACCCAGGCCATCCTTTTATGAAGGGTGATATCACGACTTAGCAAGGTTCTCGTGATTAAGAAAAAAGGGCAAGGTAATTATTTTGGTAAATGAAAGTTTAGCAACAGGGGATTCTGTGAAAGGTAAAGTAGTCGATATCAAAAAGTTTGGTGCTTTTTTGGAACTTGAAAATGGTGAAGAAGGATTTGTACACATTTCAAAGATTTCAAAAAAGTATGTAAGAGAGATATCCAATTTTTTAAAAATTGGTGATGAAGTTCAAGGAAAAGTCATAGGAAGAACAAAAGATGGAAAGTATGAGCTGTCTTTAAAGGATTATGACGAGCAAAAAGAGGATACGGGAAAATCACACAATTTTGAAAAAAGATTGAACCAGTATCTAAAAGACAGCGAAAAGAAGATATCCGAGTATAAAAAGCACCTAGATAAGAAAAAGAATACACGAAGAAGATAATTAATTATAGGTTATGTATATATAGGATAACAACCGAGAGGGAGATTTTCTCCCTCTCAATTATTTTTTATGTCAAAAAAATCTAAACTCTGACCTTTTCTTTTTAAAGTTACATACTTTGTGGTAAAATAATTGAGAAAGCTGGGAACGTTTGCTGCGGTGTGCAAACGATGTTTTTAAAATAATTTTGACTTTGAACTTGATTATGGGGTTCTTAAGGGGTTAACCCCTTAACGTCTGGGAGCGCGGTGAAGTGGCGCTAAAATAAGTTTTAAAGTGTCTACAAACAAGTACTATAATAAAGATCTAAGGAGGATTAACATTTGAGTACTTATACAAGAATAAAAGGTACTAAGGACATTTTTGGCGAAGAAGTTAAGTACTGGGAATACATTGAAAATACCGCAAAGAAACTTTTCAAAATATACGGGTACAAAGAGATAAGAACCCCATTAATTGAAAAAACCGAACTTTTTAGCAGAGGAATAGGCCAAGAAACAGATATTGTTCAAAAAGAAATGTACACTTTTGATGATAAAAAAGGACGGTCACTAACTTTAAGGCCCGAAGGCACCGCTTCTGTAGCAAGAGCTTATATAGAAAACTCTTTAATAACGTTTGGATCGCCTCAAAAATTATTTTACTTAGGTCCTATGTTCAGATATGAAAAGCCCCAAGCCGGCCGTTATAGGGAGTTTTATCAAATAGGGGCAGAGATTTTTGGAACAGACCATCCTTTAGCTGATGCTGAATTAATCACATTTGTATACGATTTCTTCAACAAGCTAAAATTAAGCAATTTTAAAGTGAAAATCAACAACATAGGCACCTTTGAAAGTAGGGAAAAATACAAAGAAGTATTGAAAACGTATTATCAACCGTTGTTACCCAACCTATGTGAAGATTGTCAAAGACGGTTCAACACGAATATTATGAGGTTGTTGGATTGTAAAATAGACGTCGAAGCAGCAAAAAACGCTCCATCA
Organism: Petrotoga sp. 9T1HF07.CasAA.8.2; assembly: GCF_002895585.1. Taxonomy (NCBI): domain Bacteria; kingdom Thermotogati; phylum Thermotogota; class Thermotogae; order Petrotogales; family Petrotogaceae; genus Petrotoga; species Petrotoga sp. 9T1HF07.CasAA.8.2. The sequence continues at coordinate 22,550 of NZ_AZRI01000014.1, forward strand.
ATCTTGGATTATTTAGACGAAGAAAGTCGTGATCATTTCGACGGTCTCCAAAAGTATTTGAAGGCTTACAATGTACCCTTTCAAGTTGATCCAAAGATCGTTAGAGGTTTAGATTATTACACGAAAACGGCCTTTGAGGTAGAACATTCTGATTTGGGTGAGCAAGCTGTCATAGCAGGTGGTGGTAGGTACGATGATCTCGTCGAACAATTAGGGGGTCCTAAAACTCCTGGGGTTGGTTTCGCGATAGGGATTGAAAGAGTAATAGAAGCATTAAAAAGAGAAAATGTTGAGGTTGAGAGTGAAAGCGAAATAGATGTTTACATAGCTTTTCAAGGTGAAAAGGGTGAAATGGCAGCTGTTACTTTATCAAAAGAACTAAGAAAGAAAGGCATAAACACTTTTCTAAATTTATCGAAAAGGAATTTATCGGGGCAATTTAAACATGCCAATAGATTAAATGCGAAATATGTCGTTGTATTAGGAGATGAAGAGATTTCTAGGGATATCGTCACAATAAAGAATATGAAAAGTGGTGAACAGACCCAGATCGAAAGAAATTGGGTAACTGAAATCATTGTGGAAAAGCTTAGAGAAGAATAAAGACTTTTTTAACTGGAGGAAATGGAATGATTTTGCTGAGACCTTTTATTATTTTTATAACCTTTGTATTGTCATACATACCCGTCCTGCAATTCGTTGGATTGGCGTTATTATTTTTTATTTATCACGTTTTGATTAGAAATAGAAATCTTCATATTGAACGAATGAAGAAGGTCTATGAAACAAATAATTTAACCTTTCCAGATATAAAAGAGAAGAGCCCCATAATTTGGTTTATTTTGTACATGGTTTCTTTTTTGGTACTGAATGTTTTCTATCTATACTTGATACAACAAGTAGCAACTTTAACATTGGAAGAAATACAAACGTTCACCCTACCTAGTTGGCAAATTTATTTGCTTTTAGGAAGTTTTATATTAAGCTGGATCTCTTATGCCAGTATGATAAATAGGATTGACAAAGACCAATGGCAACTTCAAGAATCTGAAATTAGCAACAAAATAGTTAAAAATCGTTTCATCAAATTGAGAGACGGAAACGTCGTCATGTTATTGAGAATTATTACCCTTGATGTATACCAGTGGTTTCTTTTGTTTTTCTTAATAAGAGAAACAACGATACATTATTTTGAGGATGGAACCGCTACGGGAAGGTATCTTGAACTGATCAAAAAAGATGAGAAAGAAACACAAAACGAAACTTCAACAAATGGCGCAGCCGAGAAACCCGCACAAGAGGACCTTTATGAAAAAATAATCAATCAAATTAAAAATGTAGGGGAAGACGAAAGATATAGTACTATTTTTTCTCATGTTACGTCTATACCAGACAAAAAGAAAGCCGAAGAGATATTAGAAAAGTTATTAGAAGAAGGTTATATTAAAGAAGAAGAATACAAAAAACTCCAACAATTTTTATAATTTTTGTGGGGTGGGCAGCGGGGCGAAGGGACGCTATATAAAGAATTATAGAATATTTTTATAGGATCTGAAGGGGGGAACCCCCTTAATGTGTGGAGGCGATATCAACTATGTTTGTCCCATTATCAGGTGCAGATATTACTGACTTAGAGAAACGAACCATTATGGATGTTTTGAATTCTGAAAGACTTGCTTTGGGCCCTTATTTAGAAAAGTTTCAAGAAATAATAAAAGAATACACTGGTACGAAATATGCTCTAGCTGTAAACAGCGGGACATCAGCCTTACATTTGATTTTAAGGGCCTTAGATTTTCAACAAAATCAAAAAATGATCGTAACACCTTTCACTTTTATTTCTTCGGCTAACGTGGCTTTGTTTGAGAAAGGAGTACCGGTCTTTGTTGATATAGATCCTCATACTTACAACTTATCCGTTAAAAACTTAAAAGAGTTCATAGACAAAGATTACAAAGACGACGTTACGACCTTTATGGGTGTAGATATTTTTGGAGTTCCCTTGGAATGGGATGAGATACTTGAGATTCTTCCAGATGAAATAAAAATAATTGAAGATTCTTGCGAAGCCCTAGGTGGAGAATATAAAGGGCGTAAATTAGGAACTTTTGGAAAAGCTGGTACATACGCCTTTTACCCAAATAAGCAGATAACCACCGGTGAAGGCGGGGTTATTGTTACTGATGATGAAGAAATATTTGAGTTATGTAAGTCCATGTGTAACCAAGGTAGAGGTAAAAGCGGTGAGTGGTTAATTAGTGAAAGGCTCGGATACAATTATCGCATGGATGAATTGTCTGCGGCACTTGGTTTTGCTCAAATGAAACGGATAGAAGAAATAAGTTCAAAAAGAAAAGAGAAGGCTATGAATTATTTTGAGTTGTTCAAAAATGAAGAAAGAGTAGTTCTACCTTTCATTCCTCAAGAAGTTACTTCTCAAAGTTGGTTTGTCTTCGTTTTGAGATTGAACTTAGATTGGGTATCAGAGTTAATTAATATACCTACATGGGTTAGAAATTTTGATCTACCAATAAAAATTGAAGGGGAACAAAATCGAAAAGAATGGAAAGAATTAATAAATAAGATTAGAAATATCTTACAAACCTTCTTAAAAAAATTGAGTGAAAAGGGCGTAGAATCTAAAAATTATTTTTACCCTGTTCACCTACAACCTTTTTATAGAAAAATGTTCGGCTATGAAGAAGGAGATTACCCTGTTACAGAGCTAATCTCATCTTTAACTTTTGCGATCCCATTTTTCTCCAATATCAGTCTTGAAGAACAGAATTACGTATATCGAATAATAACAGATAGCTTAAGGGAGATAAAAGATGAAACATTTGTCTAAAAGATCTTTTAGATTGATGATAATAGACTATATTTTGTTTTTCCTCTCTTACATTGTAGCAATGTTCATAAGGTTTCAACTTGACTTTGTAGAGATGAGAAAGTATATCTCCCCCATCTTTTTCTTTCCTTTGATTATGGTAATTGTTTTTTATTACTCTGGAATATATAAATACATTTGGAGATTTGCCACTCTTAACGAATTAAGACCTGTATTTAACAGTGGTTTCATAGGTTTTCTTATCAACTTTTTTGTTTTTGAGTTTGTAAGAAGATATATAAGTGACATTTTCACTCTTCCTTTCAGTGTGGCAGCAACCGCATCGGTGGTTGGAGTGGTCTTTGTTTCAGCTAGTAGGATATATTGGTTTTCAAGGTATTCTCGAAATTATAAAAAACAAGTAGACGGAATTAAAAATGTTCTCATAATAGGAGCAGGCGATGCAGGAACAGAATTGTTGGGGGAATACGAGAGGCATCCAGAAGAGGGATCAGTTGTAGGCTTTTTGGATGATGATCCAGAAAAGATAGGAAGAAATATTCGAGGCTATCCCGTACTGGGGAAGATAAATCAAGTTATGGATTTTGTTGAAAAATACAACGTTGAAGAGGTTTTAATAGCTATTCCCAGTGCTTCATCTGATCAGATAAAAAAAATCATAGATTATGTTGATACAACAAAGGTTAGATTAAAAACTTTGCCGGGAATCTTGGAAATTTTAGATAACAAGTTATCACTTGGCTTTCTACGAGAGGTTGATATTTCCGATTTACTAGGTAGAAAGGAAGTTAGTGTCGATTTAAAAGAGATCAAAGATTACATAAAAGGCAAAAAAATACTGGTTACAGGTGCAGGGGGAAGTATAGGGTCTGAAATATGTAGACAGGTTTTACCAATGGGGCCTAAAGCTCTTTTCTTACTTGGAAAAGGGGAAAACAGTATTTTTGAAATATCAAATGAATTGAGAGACAAGTTCTCAGATGCATTTATAGGAGAAATTATCGCGGATGTGTCCGACGAAAATAGAATGAGGTATTTATTTTCAAAATATAGATTTGATGTTGTTTTTCATGCTGCTGCTCATAAACATGTGCCCCTCATGCAAAAAAACCCAACTGAGGCCTTCAGAGTCAATACAATTGGAACTTACACCGTAGCAAAACTTTCAGGAGAATATAATGTAGAAAGATTTGTATTTATCTCCACAGACAAAGCCATCAAACCAACATCCATAATGGGTGCTTCAAAGAGACTTGGGGAAATTATAGTAAAGACATTGTCTAACTTTCATCAAACAAAGTATGGAATAGTAAGGTTCGGGAACGTTTTAGGAAGTAGAGGGAGTGTAATTCCAATTTTCAAAGAACAGATACAAAAGGGTGGTCCCGTTACTGTTACACATCCCAATATGAAAAGGTATTTCATGACCATTCCTGAGGCTGTCTCTTTAGTATTACAATGTGGACAGTTTGCTCAAAAGGCTGAAATATTTGTTTTAGAAATGGGAGAGCCTGTCAATATTGATCGATTAGCCAGGGATTTGATCAGACTTTCCGGATACATCCCTGACCAAGATATAAAAATAGTTTATACAGGCATCAGGCCTGGTGAGAAATTATATGAAGAAATATTCTTGGAAGATGAAGATTACGAAAAAACTAGAAACAGACGAATATTTATTTCAAAATCTAACAACAATGAAATAAATAAAGAGAAACTAAACGAATTGATAGGGCGAATAAATATTATGATAAAAAACAACGATTACAACAGTGCTATTGAAATAATAAAAGATTACATACCAGATTCAAATATATCAAATATCAGCGAAGGGGCGCTAATAACTACAACAATCAAACAAGGAGGCAAAAAGCTATGAAAGCATTAATACTCTGTGCAGGAAAGGGAACAAGACTTCGACCACTAACCTTCACGAACGCAAAACCATTGATACCAATAGCTAACAAACCAACCATCATGTACAGCTTGGAAAAAATAAGAGACGCAGGGGTTACAGAGATCGGTTTGGTAGTAAATTCAGAAAATATAGAAGATTTTAAAAATGTCTTAGGAGATGGAAGTCAATTAGGTATAAAATTATCATATATAATACAAGAGCATCCAAAAGGTTTGGCGCATGCGGTAAAGGTCTCAAAAGAATTCCTTGATAATGATGACTTTATAATGTATCTAGGGGATAACCTTGTAAATTTTGATCTTAAAAATTTTATAGACCAGTTTAAGCAAGGAAATTATGAATCTTTTATTCTCTTGACTTCCGTCGATAACCCTTCACAATTTGGAATAGCAGTGATGGAAGATTCGAAAGTGACAAAAGTTGTCGAAAAACCAAAAGATGCTCAATCAAATCTCGCAATAATTGGGGTTTACATATTCACCCCAAAGGTTTTTGAGGCAATTGAAAACATTCAACCTTCATGGAGAGGGGAACTTGAAATAACCGATGCCATTCAATGGTTAATAGATAATTCAAACAACGTTGGAGCTCACATAGTAGAGGGATGGTGGAAAGATACCGGAAAACCTGAAGATTTAATCGAAGCGAATAGAACAATTCTTAGTACCTTAAAAGAACAAAAAATAGAAGGAGAAATAAGATCAGATTCTTCAGTCCAAGGAATGGTACACATCGGGAAAAATACAAAGATAATGAATTCTATCATCAGAGGACCTGTAATAATTGGAGAAAACGTTACAATAAGTAATGCGTACATAGGGCCATACACAAGTATTGGCGATAGTGCATACATAAACTCTTCAGAGATTGAAAACAGTATAATTTTAAGTTATGCAAATATTTCAAATGTGTATATAAGGATAGAATCATCTATTATTGGAGAAAATTCAAAGATTTTTTCTACAGAACGAAAACCATATTCACTAAAATTGGTGATAGGCGATTATAGCAATATACAAATACCGAAATAATAGCTAATTATGTGGGGGTGAAAATAATAGACAATAAAATAGAAGTAATAACCGAACTTTGGAACAAACTGTATTCTGATAACTATAAATTGGAAATTCTCTTAGACTTTTTAAAATCAAAAAAAGATTCTTTCACATATACGCCAAAAGATAAATTTTGGTACAAGAAAGGTTTGGTCTATTCAACTTATGTTGATCTTTTCGCCGGTGATTTTGACAAAATGAAAGAAAAATTAGATTATTTGAGTAATTTAGGTGTAACTATCTTATGGCTTCTTCCCATTTTACAGTCTCCAATGAAAGACCAAGGATTCGATATTTCTGATTTTTACAAAGTTCGAGATGAATTGGGTGGTAACGAAAGTTTTTTTGAATTCATCAACCTTGCCCACGAAAAAGGTATAAAGATCCTTTTTGATGTTGCAATAAACCATACTTCTGATGAACATCCATGGTTTCAAGAGGCAAAAAAATCAAAAGATTCTAAGTATAGGGATTATTACATATGGAGTGACACCGATAAAAAATACTCCCAGGCCCGACTGCTTTTTAAAGGGATGGTAAACAGCAACTGGACCTACAACCCTGAAACGAAAGACTATTACTTTCATAGATTTTACGAAATACAGCCGGACTTAAATTACAAAAATCCTGATGTTTTGATAGAGATGATAAAAGTTTTTACCTTCTGGAAAGAACACGGTGTAGATGGTTTTCGAATGGATGCAGCACCATTTTTGTGGAAAGAAGAAGGTACTAGCTGTGAAAATTTAATTCAAACTCACTGGATTTTAAAAATATTCAGGGCAGCTTTAGATTACCTAAAAGAAGGAACCGCATTGATAGCAGAAGCTAATCAACCTCCTAAAGACGTCGTTGCGTATTTTGGTAATTCTGACGAATGCCAGGTTGCATACCATTTCCCCGTTATGCCAAAAATTTTCTTGTCTATTGCTGAAGGGGCACCAAATTATATAATAAATACTCTTTCTGAAAGAGTTACCCCGCCTATTCCAGAAGATTGCCAATGGTTCGTTTTTCTAAGATGCCACGACGAATTAACCTTAGAATTCGTTGACCCAGAAGAAAGAGCGAAGATATTGAAATATTATCTTCTAGATGAAAGATGGAACTTCAGAGAAGGAGAAGGGATCGCGGGAAGATTGTACAACCAAATGGGTAAGGATTATAAAAAAGTGCTTTTAGCTTATTCAATTTTGTTTTCTTTGGACGGAACACCAATAAATTATTATGGTGATGAAATAGGGATGGAGAACGACGAGGAATTCTATAAAAAAATGACCGAAAAAATAGGCTACAAAGATTCAAGATTTTTCAACAGGGGACCTTTCGACGAAGAGAAAAGAAAAGAGGCTCTGAGCAACGCTAACAGCGATAGTTATAAGATTTTTCATGGAATAAAAAAGATGCTTGATTTGAAGAAGGAAAACGAAGATCTATTTTCAGAAAAACCAATCTACGAAAATATCGACGGGGTATTTAAAGTTACAAGAAAAAAAGCAAATAAAAGTATTGTTATTTATAACAACTTGACCGTTGAAAGCAAATCATTAGATAATATCACTTTGCAACCCCATGAATATGTTTGGAAAATAAGTTAAAAGTGCCCCCAGGTCAAATTGTGGTGGAAGGTGAAAAACCCTCTCCCTTGGGGGTTAGGGACCGCAGGTCCCTTCCTTAAATGGGTGGGAAGCGGGGCGAAGGGGCGCTAAAGCACGTTTTAGAGTTTCTAAAGACCGAAAACCCTTTTTAGGAGGAAAAACGATTGACAAAAAATGATTTCATTGAAATAAAAAGAATAGTTTATGATGCGGGAGAAAAATTAAAAGTGTGGAGCACCGAGAATTTCCATGTTAATTCAAAAAAATCTCGAACCGATCTTGTAACCGATGTAGATTACCAAATACAGGAATACCTAATAGAAGAGATAAATAAAAGTTTCCCAAATTCATTATTTTTAGCAGAAGAATCAGGACTAACCCAAACTCCTGATAAAAACGAATATTGGGTTATAGACCCTATAGACGGTACGGTAAATTTTTCAAGGGGTTTGCCAGAACATTGTATCTCAGTAGCATATGTTGAAAACAAAGAACCAACGATAGGTATCATCTATTCACCTTTTATGAACCTTTTTTACTCTGCCACAAAAAACAATGGTGCTTATTTAAACGATGAAAGATTGAGACCAAACTGGGCAAAAAATTTTGAAGATGCTATGATTTCTCTTGGAAATGAGAGAGGGAATACATACAAATATTTTAAAGCGTTGGAAGAAAAAGTTATGAGGATTAGATTGTTTGGTACCGCTGCCTTGCAGATCGCTTATGTGGCATCGGGTTTTTTGGATGCTTTCATATCTATAAGATCTCATCCATGGGATGTAGCAGCAGGTCATTTAATATTAGGGGAAGCTGGCGGGGAAATTGTAGATATCAATGGAAAAAATGCAAATATTTTCCAGGCGGATGCTCTTTACTGCAATCCTTACATTATTCAAGATCTGATAAATAATTTAAAAAATATTCAAAAATTTCAATGAAGGGTAATAATTCGTATTGATTCCACAAACGAAACAAATGCGCCCAAAGGGCGCATTTTTATTTAAGTGGTTCGTATTTTTATACTTTCTTCTACCGGTGTAATATAAATCTTTCCATCACCTATCTTACCTGTTTGCGCGTATGTTTTTATAGTTTCTATAATTTTTTCAACTTTACTTTCTTCGGTAACTATTTCTAGCTTGATCTTTTCCTTGAATTTTACTTCATATTCTTTTTTTTGTTTGTAATTTTCTACCTCTTTTTCCTCACCTTTTTGACTACCATATCCATAGATCTTATCAACATTAATGCCCTCGATACCTACTTTTTCTAATCCTACAATGACTTCCTCAAATTTTTCTGGCCTAATAAAGCATTCAATTTTTTTGTATCCCATATTATTCACCCTCCTCATCAATTTTTACTCTCACGCTTCGCCCTTTAAGCGGAGTTAAATCAGGATAACTGACAGATCCATGTTCTACAAAATCTAAGCCCTCTATTTCACTAGTAGAATCAATCCTCAAACCTATTGTTAAATCGATACTTTTAAAAAGAATGTAAGTAGTTGCAAGGGTCCAACCTGCAACAGCTAACACCCCTTTAAGCTGGATTAAAAACAGGTTTACTCCTCCACCGTAGAGCAATCCACCGTCTACAGCGAATATCCCAACCATTAATGTACCGAATACTCCACCAACCCCGTGCACAGAGATTGCTCCAACTGGATCATCAATATGTATTTTGTCAAAAAATTCTATAGCTAAAACAACTAAACTACCGGATAAAGCTCCTATTATTGCAGCTCCAACGTTTGTAACGCTGGCACAACCGGCAGTGATCCCCACTAATCCAGCTAAAACACCATTTAGGGTAGAGTTGACATCCGGTTTTTTGTAGATAAACCAACCTATCGTCAATGCTCCTAATCCTCCTGCCGAGGCAGCTAAATTTGTGGTCATTGCTATATCACCGATTTTGAGATTTAAACCCGAAATGGTACTTCCTGGGTTAAAACCAAACCATCCAAACCATAGGATGAAAACACCCAAAGCAGCTAAAACTAAGCTATGTCCTGGTATCTTGTTTGGCGTTCCATCTGATCTGTATTTACCGGTTCTTGGTCCTAAAACCATTGTTCCCATCAGTGCTGCCCAGCCGCCTACAGAATGGACAACTGTGGAACCTGCAAAATCGACCATATCTGATAACCAACCTCCACCCCATATCCAATGACCAACTATGGGATATATAAATGCACTGATGAAAACACTGTAAATCAGATAGCCAGTGAATTTAGTTCTTTCCGCCATTGCTCCGGATACTATAGTTGCAGCGGTTGCAGCAAATACCGTCTGGAATATTAAAAAAGCGTTGAGCGGAATGTTTAACCCCAGATATTCAAAACTTCCTTGCCAACCTATGAAGCCATTTCCAAGTCCAAACATAATTGTAAATCCTACTATCCAGTAAAGTATTGAGCCGACCAAAAAATCCGTAAAATTTTTCATGATGATGTTTACCGTGTTCTTTGATCTTGTAAACCCTGCTTCCACGAGCGCAAATCCAGCTTGCATAAAAAACACTAAAAACGCTGCGAGTAAAGTCCACATAGTATCAATGGAGCGTACCACTTCCTCCATAGTAATACTATCTGCGAGTAAGGCGGTTGGAACAATAAAGGCAACCGACAACATCAACAAACTCTTCCAAGCTCTCTTCATAATACCCTCACACTCCTTTTTTGATTTTTTACAAACCCCAGAATATGGTGCTTAACCTAGACTTTTTTCACCTCCTATTACCAAATAAAAAAACCGACGCATTAATTTTTCTGCGTCGGCTTTATAACAACAATACTACAGCGTTTTGAGCCGACGCTGTTTATTATTGTTATTATTGGAAGAAATTAAGTATTCATTACACTCTTTAGCCGCTTGTTTCCCTTCATTTATTGCCCATACTACCAAACTTTGTCCCCTTCTCATATCTCCAGCTGAAAAAATCCCTTCCACATTTGTCGAATATTTTCCTTCTCCGGTTTTAACGTTTGATCTTTTATCTGTTTCTACATTTAATTGCTCAATTAAATAGTTTTCAGGGCCTAAGAATCCCAAGGCTAACAGAACTAAATCTGCCTTCCATACCTTTTCTGTTCCATCTATTTCTCTTAGAAACAATTTCCCTGTTTTATCATGTTCCCATTCTACTTCAACGGTATGAACCTCTTTAACTTTGCCTTTTGTATCTCCAACAAATCTTCTAGTTGAAATGTTGTACAATCTTGGATCTTTACCGAATTGTTCGGCATATTCCTCCTGAGCATAATCAACAGTTAAAACCTTGGGCCATTCTGGCCAAGGATTGTTTTGCCTCCTTAAAAGTGGAGGTTTGTCCATAATTTCAAACTGTACCACACTTTTACAACCCTGCCTTAAACTAACTCCCACACAATCCGTTCCTGTATCGCCTCCTCCGATTACGATAACATTTTTACCCTTGGCAGAGATCTCCTCAATATCTTTTTCACTTTTTAAAAGTCGAGACAGTATTCTCTCGTTCGCACTCTTCAAAAATTCTGTGGCAAAGTATATCCCTTTTAGATTTCTTCCTTCCACATTTAGATCCCTCGCTTTAGCGGTACCTCCACATAATACAACGGCATCAAATTCTTCTTTTAGCTTTTGAACTGGGTAATCTTTACCAACGTCCACATTAGTTTTGAATTGTATACCTGATTTTCCCATCAATTCTATACGCCTTTTTACAATCTTTTTGTCCAATTTCATATTTGGTATGCCGTAAGTTAATAAGCCCCCTGGGTATTCGTTCTTTTCAAAAACGGTAACTTCATGACCATATCTGTTTAACTCCCAAGCACACGACAACCCTGCCGGTCCAGAACCTACAACAGCTACCTTTTTACCAGTAGAGTAAGATGGTTTATCCTCTTCTACCCAACCATTTTTGAACGCTTCTTCTATGATATAATATTCAATACTTTTAATGGAAACTGGATCCTTTACCAAATTGTTTACACAAGCTTTTTCGCAAGGAGCCGGACAGACCCTGCCTGTGAACTCCGGGAAACTGTTTGTTTCGATCAACCTTTCATAAGCTTCTCTCCAAAGGTTTCTATAGACTAAATCGTTCCATTCTGGAATCAAATTATTCAAAGGGCACCCTGAAACCATATTATTTATCAATATACCAGAGTGACAAAACGGCGTGCCACAGTTCATACATCTTGCTGCTTGTATTCGGAGTTCGTCTTTTTCCATTTCTATATATAATTCTTCCCAATCATTTATTCTCATTTTTGGGGGTCTTTCTTCAGGGTTTTTTCTTTCGTACTTTAGAAATCCTTGTGGGTCGCCCATATAGTGACCTCCTTTGCAAATTTCTAATGTTCAATGCGTTTGAACCAAAGATTGTTGCTTGTAATTCTCTTCAAATGCCTTCATAAGAGCTTCTTCTCCAGTAATTCCTTCAATATGCATCCTATTTACAACATCCATCATTCTTTTGTAATCTTTTGGTATAACCTTAACGAATCTTTCCTTGGTTTTCCCCCAGTTGTTCAAAATGTTTTTAGCCACATTACTACTCGTGTACTTGTAATGTTTTTTTATCAACTCTTTTATTTCGTTCTCTTCATTCTCATCTTCAACTTTTTCCAACAAAACAGTGTCTTTGTTACATTTGGATTCAAAGCTATTGTCTTTGTCATATACGTAAGCTATTCCACCTGACATACCTGCGGCAAAGTTTCTACCCGTTTTACCAAGTATAACAACCTTTCCACCAGTCATATATTCACAGCCATGTTCGCCAACACCTTCAACCACAGCAGTAGAGCCACTGTTTCTGACTGCGAAGCGTTCACCCGCTAAACCACTGATGTATGTTTCACCGCTTGTTGCTCCATACAATGCAACGTTACCAACAATTACATTTTCTTCATCATAGAATCGAGAATCCTTCGGGGGGTATACTATAATTTTTCCACCCGATAAACCTTTCGCTATGTAATCGTTTGAATCGCCTTCTAATATCAACGTTTCCCCCTTGGGGATGAAGGCTCCAAAACTTTGGCCAGCTGATCCTTTGAAATGTATTTTTATTGTATCTTCAGACAGACCTTCCTCACCATACCTTTTAATTATTTCGCTTCCCAAAATTGTTCCAACGGTTCTATTCACATTTTTTATAGCTAAAGTGGCCTCAATCTTTTCTCCATTTTCTAATGCATTCTGGCAAATGGGAAGTAATTTGGTTATATCCAAGATATCTGATAATCCGTTATTTATTGGTTTAGGATATTGGCTGAATGAGTAATCTTTTATTTCTGGTTTGTATAATAATTTTGAAAGATCAATACTATGTGCTTTCCAATGACTTTTTATTTCTTTTTGTCTTAATTTATCAACACGTCCCACCATTTCACTAAACGTTCTGAATCCTAACTTGGCCATATATTCCCTTACTTCAGATGCGAGAAAGTACATGAGGTTGACAATGTATTGAGGATCACCTTTGAAATTTTTTCTCAGTACAGGGTTTTGTGTCGCAATTCCCACAGGACATGTATCCAAATTGCAAACTCTCATCATGACACAACCTAAGGCAACTAACACAATTGTGGCAAATCCAAACTCTTCTGCGCCTAAAAGTGCTGCAATCACTATGTCTTTTCCAGTTAGCAACTTACCATCCGTTTCCAAAGTGACCCTGTCTCTCAACTTGTTCAACACCAAGGTCTGATGAGTTTCAGCTAATCCTAATTCCCATGGCAAACCCGCATGCCTTATACTAGTACGTGGTGAAGCTCCGGTACCACCATCAAAACCGCTTATCAATATTACATCCGCTCCAGCTTTTGCTACACCCGCTGCTATGGTCCCTACACCAGATTTTGAAACCAATTTTACGTTTATTCGAGCGTTTCTATTGACGTTTTTTAGGTCGTATATCAATTCTGCTAAATCTTCTATCGAGTAGATATCGTGATGTGGAGGAGGTGAAATGAGAGTAACTCCTGGAATAGAGTTCCTTACCTTTGCTACCCATGGATAGACCTTATTCCCAGGTAGCTCTCCCCCTTCTCCAGGTTTTGCACCTTGGGCTACCTTTATTTGGATCTCTTGAGCGTTGTTTAAGTAGTTGATCGTGACTCCGAATCTTCCAGAAGCCACCTGCTTTATTGAGCTATTCTTTGAATCCCTATTTTGTTCTTTTGCAAAACGGTTTGAATCCTCCCCTCCTTCACCTGTATTACTCTTTGCACCTATTCGATTCATAGCTATTGCTATGGTTTCGTGGGCTTCTTGGCTTATTGAACCAAAAGACATAGCTCCTGTTTTGAACCTTTTAACAATCGATTCGACAGGTTCTACTTCGTCAAGGGGAATTGCTTTCGTTTTATCGAAATTGAACTCAAAAAGACTTCTCAAACTGTATAATTTTGCGTCTTCATCGACTATAGATTGTGAAAACTTTTTGAAAAGTTCATAATCGTTGTTTTTAACAGCATTTTGTAAATAATAAATGGATTTAGGGTTGTACAAGTGATACTCACCTTTTGCCCTCCATTTCATAAGACCTTCTGAATCAAGTAACGATCCTCTATTAACCTGATCAAATGCACTCAAATGGCGTTTAGAAACTTCTTGAGCTATTTCTTTTAAGCCTATCCCTTCTACTTGTGAAGTGGTTCCTGTAAAAAATTGCTCTACGATAGACTTTTTTATTCCTACTATTTCGAAGGTTTGAGCCCCTTGATAACCTTGGAGGGTTGATATCCCAAGCTTTGATAACACTTTTTGAATACCTTTCAAAGATGCATCTTTATACCTTTTAACGGCTTCTTCATATTTCAAACCTTTAATGTAACCTTTGTTAACTAAACTTTCAATACTTTCATAGGTGAGATATGGATTGATAGCAGAGGCTCCATAACTTAGAAGCGCACAAAAATGGTGTACTTCTCTTGGTTCTGCAGATTCCAAAATTATTCCAATCTCTGTTCTATTTTCTTTTCTAACCAAATGGTGATGAAGACCCGATACCGCCAATAAAGCTGGAATTGGTGCATGATTTTGGTTAACTCCTTTATCTGTCAATATCAATATGTTAGCACCATCGTTTATGGCAGAATCTGCTTTTTGAAAGAGGTTTGTAATCGCCTTTTTTAATCCTTCTTCTCCATCTTTTACCTTGTATAAGATGGGTAAGGTGATCGCTTTAAAACCTTCTAAGTCAAGATTTTTTATCTTTTCCATTTCATCGTTGGTGAGAATAGGGTTTTTGATCTTAATTTGCCTACAATTGATGGATGATGGATCAATAAGATTACCTTCAGAACCTATGTAAAGATGGGTAGAGGTGATAATTTTTTCTCTTATCGCATCTATAGGAGGATTGGTTACTTGAGCGAAAAGCTGTTTAAAATATTCATACAACAACTTTGGACGTTCAGATAAAACGGCCAAAGGTGTGTCATCCCCCATAGCCCCAACGGGGTCAGAAGCATCTATAACCATAGGTTCTATGATCATCTCAATATCTTCAAATGTGTATCCGAAACATTTTTGTTTTGTAGTTAAAGGTACCTCATCGATTTCCATATTTCCCTTTTTTGAATGCTCAGGAAGGTCTTCTAGATTCACAATGTTCTCTTTTACCCACGAGAAATAGGGCTTTTCTGAAATTATCGGTCGTTTTATCTCTTCGTCATTTAGTATTCGACCACTCTCAATATCCAACAACAACATGTTCCCTGAGGTGATCCTTCCCTTCCTTAAAATCTTTTGAGGAGGTATTTCAAGAACCCCAGCTTCCGAAGCAAGAATCAATTCATCTTCCGTTATGTAGTATCTTAACGGTCTCAATCCGTTTCTGTCCAGTGTTGCTCCTACCTTTAAGCCATCGGTAAAAATAATCGCCGCGGGACCATCCCAAGGTTCCATCAAACAACTATGATATTCATAAAAAGCTTTCTTTTCTGCATCCATTGTTTGATTGTTTTCCCAAGGTTCTGGCATCATCATCATTATCGAATGTGGTAACGATCTACCAGATAAATAAAGGAATTCTAAATTGTTGTCAAACATTGCTGAATCACTACCATCCTCATCGATTATAGGAAAAATATCGTTGATGTTTTCTCCAAAGATATCAGTGCTTACCTTGGATTGCCTTGCCCTCATCCAATTAACGTTACCAATTATAGTGTTTATCTCTCCGTTGTGAACCATATACCTATAAGGATGGGCCCTTTCCCAACTGGGAAATGTGTTCGTACTGAATCTGGAGTGTACAATAGAAAATGCTGATTTGAAAAGAGGATCAGTCAAATCTGAGAAAAAGTACTTTAATTGTTCCGCCGTTAACATCCCTTTATAGACAATTGTTTTAGAAGATAGACTGGCTATATAAAAGGCCTTATTTGCATCTATGTGCGGTATTTTTATCTCCTTTTCACTTTTTTTCCTAATTAGATATAATTTTCTTTCAAATTCTATTCCAGATTTCAAGGTAGGATTCTTAACGATAAAAACTTGGAGAAAAGATGGCATACTTTTTAATGCAGTTGGGCCAACAAATGCTTCATTGATAGGTACATCTCTCCAACCTATCACCTTTTGGCCTTGATTGGTGGCTATTTTTTCAAATTGCTGTTTGAAGATATTTGTAAGAGTTTTATCACGCGGGCAGAAAATCATACCCACGGCATATTCACTTTCATTTGGAAGAGTGAATCCTAAGTGTTTTGATTCTTTTATTAAAAAATCATGAGGAATCTGCAGCAGTACCCCTGCTCCGTCCCCATCATTTTCTCCTCTGCCTCGTGCACCACGATGAGCCATATTCTTTAAAACAGTCAACGATTTGTCAACTATTTCATGTGACTTTACTCCTTTTGTACTTGCAACTAATCCAACACCACAAGCATCATGCTCAAATTTTGGATCGTAAAGTCCTTTATTCATTTTAACCCTCCCTCCTATATTGGAGACTGCCCCAATACAGTGTGTTTCTGTATAATACTTTTTGGAACCCCGGTTTTATGCACAAAAAAAGATAATAATAATAGGTGTTAAAGGTTTATCAAAATTGGTTTATGTACCTACTAATCTCCCAATCAGTTACCGCTATCCTGAACTCTTCAATCTCTTTTTCTTTTAATTCTACAAATTTTTCAAATATATGTTCTCCCAAGACTTCTTTCATAAGTTCATCATTTTTCAAAGCTTCCAAGGATTCTTGGAGTGAACCCGGTAAATATCTAATATTTTTTTCGTTCTTTTCTCTATGGTCCATTTCGTAAATGTTTCCATCAACGGGTTGAGGAGGTTCGATCTTGTTTTTTATACCTTCTAAACCAGCTGAAAACACACTTGCTAGCAGTAAATAAGGATTTGCCGTTGGATCTGGAGATCTCAGTTCTAATCTAGTTCCTTCACCTCTTGACATCGGTATTCTTACTAAAGCACTTCTGTTTGATACTGACCACGCGATGTTAACAGGGGCTTCGTATCCCGGAACTAACCTTTTATATGAGTTTATCGTAGGATTTGCCAAAACGGTTATCGAATCAATATGTTTAAAAACACCACCAATAAACCATCTAAGCTCATTACTTAACTGATAAGTACCGTTTGGATCGTAAAATATATTTTTTCCGTCTTTAAAGATACTCAAGTGGGTATGCATCCCTGAACCGTTCATACCAAAAAATGGCTTAGGCATAAACGTTGCCCACAGCCCGTTCAATAGGGTTATCGTCCTTACAACCAATTTAAAAGTTTGAATATTGTCAGCGGTTCTTAAGGCGTTGTCGTACCTGAAATCAATCTCGTGCTGAGAATTGGCTACTTCGTGGTGAGCAGCCTCCACTCTAATACCCATACTTTGTAGAGTTTCCACCATGTTTTTTCTGACCCTTTCCCCTAAATCTATCGGAAGTAAATCAAAATAGCCTCCCTTATCAAGAGGAGATAACACTGGCTGCCTGGTTTCCTCATCTCTTGGGAGAATAAAAAATTCTGGTTCCGGACCGGCATATGGGGTATAACCGTACTCTTTCATCTCATTCATGACTTTCTTCAACACATATCTGGGGTCACCTTGGAAATGCTTCCCATCTGAAGCATAAATGTCGCAAATAAATCTACCAACTTTTTCTCTTTCGACTGTCCATGGTAAAACTGTAAATGTATCTAGGTCAGGTTTAAGTAACATATCCGATTCGTTGATTCTCACTAGTCCCTCAATTGATGAACCATCAAACATAGTCCCGTTTGTCAAAGAAGATTCCAATTCAGTAGATGGAATTTCTACGTTTTTTAATGCACCGTTGATATCTGTAATCTGGAGTCTAATAAACTTTATTCCTTGACTTTCTATCTGTTCCAATAGTTCCTCTTTTGTCATAAATTTTTTTCCCTCCTGTAAAAGTAAAATCTCTAAGATATTGTTTTCAAAAATTAGATTAAATTGAAAAATGTTTCATTATTTCTAATTATGGGTAAATATTTATGATTAGAAGTATTTATTTGCGATTATACACTGAAATCTCCATTTATCAAAATTTGAAAAAAATTTCGTTATATTTGCACAAAATCTTTTATTTATAGGTATTTCAAGAAGACCGATAGATTTTATCATATTTTAACAACACAAAACATTTTCTTTTTATTAACATTTTTGATATATAAAGATCGAAAGATGCTCAATTATGAATTCAAATTCATCCAACTTTTACATATCTTGAGTCCTTCACTTGCATCTTTAGCGTAGGCATCACATCCAAAAGTTTCAGCTAGTTTTCTGTTCATCGAAGCACCGCCGGCAATAACTTTCACGTTAAGGTTCAATCTTTTTAGTTCATTTACCACCTCTTCTATTTTTCCCACGGTAGTTGTCATCATAGCCGAGAGCCCTAATATATTTGGTTTTTCTTTTTGTACAGCGTCGATTATTATAGAAGTTTCCACATCTTTGCCAAGATCTATAATTTTGAAGTTAGCGCTTCTTAATACTGCTGCTACTATATTTTTACCAATATCGTGTATATCTCCTTCTACCGTGGCTAGTACGACTTTAGCTTTTTTATCGTTTTGAGATTCAGGAATCAAATTGTTTAGGTAATCAAAAATGGGTTTGACAGTTTCAGCTGCTAACAACAACTCAGGAAGATATATGTTCCCTTGTGCATAGAGGTCTCCGATCTTTTCCATCGCTTTACCCAGCACATCTTGACTAACTTCTAATGGACTTTTCTCTTTTAACTGATTTTCAATGATTCGTTTTACTTCACCTTCTTCACCTTGTAGGATTTTCTCGGTTAATTCATCTTGTTTTTCAACCTTAGTTGGTATTACAATATTTTTATCCAACAATAGGTTGCCATTCAACGTGTTCATAAGAAACTCATCTTCTGGATTTAAGATGGCTGAAGTCAAGCCTTTACTTTTTGCCCTTGAGAGAAAAGCTGCATTTATATAATTTCTGTTTGGTAAACCGAAACTAAGATTCGAAAGACCCATAGTGGTATTGAACCCATTTTGCGAGAGTAATTTTACTGTCTCCAAGGTAACGTTTGGATCGTTATTGGCAGCAAGGGACAGCACCAATGGATCAACTATAATTCTATCTTTACTTATTCCTTTACTTTCTATGTATGGCCATTTTCTTAGCACCAGCTGTAGTCTTTCTTCTGCAGATTCTAAGATTTCTTTCTCAAGCGCTAATACTATTAATAACCCACCATATTTTTTAATCAACTCTAGTTTTCTGTCTAGATCTTTTTTACTCAATTTAGAAGAATTGATTATTGGTCTTCCTGGATACTCTTTTAAAGCGCTCTCTAAAAACCCAATATTTTGAATGTCAAAAGAAATAGGAAGAGAAGAGTGTTTGTCTAATTCTATGATAATTTTTTTGAAATGCTCTTCGTTCAAAATCTTTTCGATACCCAAGTTAACGTCTATTGCATGGGCTTTTGCATTTTTTTGATTGTTTGCCCTTTTTATTACATTATCGAAGTTGAATTCTTCAATTTCATTTTGAAATTTTTTGTTACCGGCAGGATTTATTCTCTCCCCAATAACTGTGAAAGGATAAAGCTTGTTTAAAATCGTTCTTGAAGAGTACATAATAGGTATTTCTTTTACTATTTTTTTAGGTCTTCTTTTTACCATATTCCTAATTACCTTTATATGTTCTGGAGAGGTACCACAACAGCCTCCAATAATATTTACTCCTAAATCTAAATAGTCTTCAACAAACATTCCAAATATTTCGGGCGTCATTTTGTATTCCAAATTTTTTCCATCAAAAATGGGTTTACCAGCGTTTGGTTCGACTGATAAAAACTTGTTTGTTGAGAGTGATAGACGCTCAAAAACCTTTAAAAGATCCTCGGGACCCAAAGTACAGTTAATTCCTAGTACATCTACATCTAAATCATTAAAAACATTCGCAAAGATTTCCACAGAAGTCCCCGTAACGGAACGGCCGTTCTCTTCAAACGTCATATGAGCTATTAAAGGTAAATCTTCTGTGACTTTTCTTATTCCATACACAGCTGCTTTTAATTCTTTTATATCAGTCATGGTTTCAACGATAAAACCGTCTACACCATTTTCAAACAACACTTTTGCCTGCTGATAATACTCGTCTATAGCTTCGTCCATTTCAAGCATTCCCATAGGCTTTGGATACTCTCCTAGAGAGGATAGATCTCCAAAGACCAAAGCCTTGCCCTTCGATGCTTGCTTGGCAATTTCTACAGCTTTGACATTAACTTTGACGAACGCTTCTTCATAATTTAACTCCTTGAGTTTTTTTCGATTTCCACTGAAGGTATTGGTTAAAAGGATGTCTGCTCCCGATTTTACGTATTCACTTTGTAAATCATATACTACCTCAGGATATCTGATGTTTAAAAGCTCAGCAGGAATATCTTTATATCCTCTTTTTATAAATTCAGTTCCATATCCACCGTCTAAAATAAGTATCTTTTTACTTAATAATTCTTCGAAATCTTTTCTATTCATCGTACCACCCTATCATACATACAGTACTTTTTCTTGGAGTTATGATACCAGTTTCTTTGTTGACAACTACTATCTCTGTTTTGAGTAAATTACAGACGATATCCCAATTTTTTCTCACATCTATATCCGAATATCCAGGAGAAAATCTCCTGGTACCTTTACCGAAATCTTTTCTAAGTTTTTTATCGATAGATTCGTTGAACGCTTCTATGGCTTCTGAAGCCCAAGCATCCATTAACATGGAAGAGAGAGTATTGGCGTTTGATATATAGTTGTCTATTTCGTATCCTAAGGTGGATACAAAAAAAGTGATCGACTTAACACCTTCGAAAGATTTAGGAATCAGCTCTTTTGGAAGTGAGTCTACTTTATATGTGTCACATATGGCTTTTGGTTGTGCTAATTCTAAGCCGATCTTGTATATTTTATTTATTTCTTCTTTTAATTTGTCGTTGATTTGGAATTTAGATCCATTGAAGCCTGCTCGGAGTAAGTATATTTTTTTTTGAGGCATTATTTCATAAGTTTCTGGAATGTAGATTTTAATAAAATTCCCCCTCCTGTTATTTCGATAATAACATCTTTAGAAAGTCCTGCGATAGCGCCCCTTCGCCCCGCAACCCGCCCATAAGGAAAAGGTTCTTTACCCTTTCATCCAACTCCCCACCCATAAGGAAAAGATTCTTTGTCCTTTTATCCATTTCCCCACCCATAAGGAAAAGGAGCCTTTACCTTTTTGACCCGCAGGCCTGCTTATGCATTTAATTATATCAAAAAATTAAAAGTTTGTTGCTTTTTTTCTATTTCAAACGATAGCTAAGAATAAAATATGTTATAATAAATGGAATAAAAAGTATTCAAATTCTTTTAGATCAAGAGGTGAAATAATGCAAGTCAACGTTTCTAATAGTGGTTTGTATTTATCAAGAATAGTACAAGGGATGATGAGACTTAGAGACTGGAATTTTTCAACAGAACAAACAGAAAAATTTATTATGAAAGCGATAGATTTAGGAGTAACTACTTTCGATCATGCCGATATTTATGGAAATTATACTTGTGAAGGCTTATTTGGAGAAGTTTTAAAGTCAAATCCTTCTTTAAGAGATAAGATGCAAATTGTAACCAAGTGTGGTATAGTACTTCCTAACAAGGAGACAAAAAGAATTCATTATTACGATACTAGCAAAGAACATATTCTGAAATCTGTAGATAATTCCCTTCGTAGTCTTCATACCGATTATATCGATTTACTACTGATACATCGCCCAGATCCCTTCATGAACCCAGAAGAAATTGCAGAAGCCTTCTTAGAATTACACAAATCTGGTAAAGTTCGTTTCTTCGGAGTGTCAAACTTCACCATCAATCAGTTTGAAGCTTTACAATCGAAATTGAATCTTCCTTTGGTGACTAATCAGATTGAAATCTCTCCATTCAACTTAGAACATTTTGAAAACGATAATATTTATTTTCTAAAAGGCAAAAATATCAATCCAATGGCTTGGTCACCTTTGGCTGGCGGGAAGTTATTCGATGGTTCAAACGATAAATCAGTAAGAATATTGACAACGTTGAAAGAAGTTGGCAAAGAACTAGATATTGATTCAATAGATACTGTTGTCTATGCTTGGCTTTTAAACCATACTGTCGGGATAATCCCTGTTTCTGGAAGCGGTAGATTAGAAAGACTTAAGAACGCTGTTGAAGCTCTGAACGTAGAAATGACGAGGGAGCAATGGTTTAAAATCTATGAAGCTGCCCTCGGCCATGATGTACCGTAAAGGAGACGATGATTTTATATGATATTTACAATAACGCTTAATCCATGTTTAGATAGATACCTTTATGTAGATAAATTAAAAACAGATGATACTACCCGTGTTAAAAAGATAAAAGACTATCCTGCAGGAAAAGGAATAGATGTTTCAAGAGCAATTAAAGAATTGGAAGGTAAATCCGTAGCTATTTCTTTTCTTGGTGGTGAAAATGGAAGAAAGATTGAGGAAATGTTGGACAAAGAAGGGGTAATATACACAGCTGTGAGAATTACAAAAGAAACGAGAATGAACATCATCCTACAGGAGCAAAATTTTCAATACCGGCTGAGTGTTCAGGGCCCAAAGATTCCAAAAACTGATTTGAACCAACTGTATGAGACTCTCAAACTTTTAATCAGAGAAAATGATACCGTTGTTATTTCAGGAAGTTTGCCACCAGGAGTAACCCCAAATTTTTATGCAGAAATAATTTCTTACCTTAAAAGAAAAAACGCTAAGGTATATTTTGATGCCGATGGCGAAAATTTAAAAGTGGGGATTGAATCACACCCTGATTGTATCAAACCTAATTTATACGAGTTTCAAAGGGTTCTTGATAAAAAAATAAATGAGATTGACCAAGACGAACTTGCTAAATATGGTTTGGAGCTAATTGATAAGTACGGAATAAAAGAAATATTGCTTACTCTAGGATCAAACGGAGCTATGTTTATCTCAAAGGAGAGTTGCCTATACGCTCCTTCCATAGATGTCCCTGTTCAAAGTGCAGTTGGATCCGGAGATTCCTTTCTTGCCGCTTACGTTTTAAAACGTGAAGAAGGCGCAAATGTAGAAGAAGCCTTTAAATGGGCAAATGCCTCAGGTAATGCCTCAGTCATAACTCCAGGAACAGAACTTTGTAGAAAAAATGACGTTTTGAGGCTTTTAGATGAAGTCAAAATCGAGAAGATATTTTAACAAAGATTTGGGAGGTGCAAATTTTAAATGAATAATCTTCACGTCGTTGATCATCCTTTGATAAAACACAAACTTTCTATAATGAGAAATAAAGACACAGGACCTAAAGAATTCCGGGAACTTTTGAAGGAGATAACCCTTTTGCTAACCTATGAAGCAGCCAGAAATCTCCCTACGATGGAAGTTGAAGTTGAAACGCCAATTGCACAGACAAAGGGAGAAATGGTTGAAGATAAAAAAGTTACCATAGTTCCTATATTGCGAGCAGGCTTAGGTATGTTGGATGGTGTTCTTTCATTGGTTCCAAATGCTAGTGTGGGCTTTCTGGGTGTCTATAGAGATCCCGAAACTCTCAATGCCATAGAGTATTATGTGAAGTTTCCACCTTTGACAGAAGACCATCAAATTTTTATCTTAGATCCTATGCTTGCCACAGGACATTCTATGAATCATGCTATAAAGCAAGTGAAAAAACAGGGAGGACAAAATATCACTATTATGTCCTTGATAGCTGCTCCTGAAGGGGTTAACGTGGTTGTAAGCGAAAACCCAGATGTGATTATTTATACTGCTGCTTTGGATAGTAAACTCAATTCAAAAGCGTATATTGTTCCCGGATTGGGGGATGCTGGAGACAGATTGTACAGGACCAAATAAAGAATATCGGGGGCATTTGGATGTCGAAATTGTTGAAACATACATTTCTTTTCTCGTTGGCAACTCTTATAAGTAGACTTTTAGGCCTTTTGCGGGATGCTACCTTTGCTCATTATTTTGGGATTAGTGCAGAGTACGATGCATATTTAGTTGCCATTCTTCTACCTTTTTTTCTTCGGAAAATCTTCGCTGATGGAGCCCTCTCCTCAGCTTTTATTCCTTTGTTTACAAGAAAACAAGGAAAAGATTCTCAGGTTTTTCTTAGCACCACAATATGGTTTGTATTAATAACGACTGTTTTATTATATATACCTGTATATCTCTTTTCCGACCAAATAGTTTTAGTTTTGGGAACAGGTTTGGCCGAATCAACTATGGAATTAACCTCTTATTTGTTGAAAATTACATATCCATTTATAATTTTTATCTCTTTGTGGGCAATAGCTACCGGTGTTTTAAATAGTAAGGATATCTATTTTGGGCCTGCTTTCGCTCCAGCTTTATCCAACCTTTGCAGTATCGTTTTTATCTTTTTGTCTTCTTACTTTTCCCCAAGAATATTAGGTCCTACTATAGGATTCACAGTGGGTGGAGTTTTACAGTTTTTGTTGGTATATTATCTTTTGAGAAAGATACACTTCCGGATGACACTTGATTTTAATTTCAAAGATCTGAAAAGTATAATGAACTTGTTTGGTCCCGCATTATTAGGAGTAGCTGTAGCTTCCTTGAATACATTGGTCGATACCAATATCGCAACCTGGACCGGTACTGGCGGTGTCTCGACCATTCAATACGCCCTAAGAGTTTATCAGCTTCCTCTAAGCATATTCGCCATCAGCGTTGCAAACGCTCTTTTACCTAAATTATCGTATTCTTCTAGTATAAAAGATGAAAAAGAATACAACAAGAATTTGAAAGATAGTATAGAACTAACTTTGTTCTTTGCAATTCCTTCCATGTTCGGTTTGATATTTTTAAACAATGAGATCGTGGCTTTGATATATCAACATGGTAGTTTTACCTTTGAAGATACGTTGATAACAGCAAAAACTTTGTTGTATTATTCTATAGGGCTTCCATTTTATTCTTTACATACCATCTTCATTAGGACTTATCACTCTAAATTAAATACAAGGTATCCTTCTTTAGTCGCAGTTGTAATGCTTTCAGTGAACGCAATTCTCGATGTTTTGTTGGCTTTCAAATATGGTGTTGTTGGAATTGCCTTTGCAACTTCTATTTCTGGAATTATCGGCATGTTTATGACTGGTTTCAATATTATTAAAGGTTTGACTGGTGAAGATTGGGTAGAAATATTTAAAATTTTCATCGCAAGCGCTTTTATGTCCATATTTATTGTGACTTGTAAAGGATTTTTCGATTCGAGATTGTTAGTTGTTCTCCTGATTGCTCTTAGTGTCATCGTCTACTTCCTATCAGCGTACCTTATAGGTTCTAAAAAGTTAAAATTAGCAATAAACCTTTTCTTGAAAAGAAAATAAGATCTAAACGGCACTCTTTTCATATTCTGAATCATAGAGATGACAGGCAACTTCTTGGTTTTCAACATTTTTCAAAATGGGTTCTTTAATTTTACAAATTTCTTTTGCATATGGGCATCGAGGATGAAACCTACAACCTGTAGGGATGTTAACGGCATTTGGAACTTCCCCTTGAGGTATTATTCTTCTTTTCTTGCTCTTGGGGTCAGGTTCAGGAACGGCTGATATTAGAGCTTGAGTGTACGGATGTTTGGGTTTTGTATATATTTGCTCAAAATTTCCAACTTCGATAATTTTGCCCAAGTACATTACGGCGATTCTGTCACATATATATTTGGTTGTAGCTAAATCGTGTGTGATGAAAAGATAAGTCAGATCAAAATCGTTTTTTAAGTTGATCATCAGTTGCAACAATTGGGATCTAACAGAGACATCCAACATCGCAACTGCTTCATCCGCCACAACAAAAGTAGGCTTTAAGATCAAAGCTCTTGCTATTACAACCCTTTGCCTTTGACCACCAGATAAATCACGAGGATATCTATAATAATACTCACTTGCAGGTGATAACTGTACCCTTTCCAACATCTCCATAACAAGCTTTTGTCTTTCGGAATGGTCTTTGCCAATATTGTGTATTTCTAGAGGATGCATCACAGCTTCACCGATCCTCATATGAGGGTTCAAGGCTGCAAGTGGGTCTTGAAAGATTATTTGAATCTCTTTTCTTATGTGTTTTAATTCTTTTTTTGTTAATGTACTGATGTCTTTTTCTTTGAATAAAATTTTTCCTTCAGTGGGATCTTCTAACCTTGTAATCAGCCTACCTGTAGTTGTTTTCCCGCTTCCTGATTCACCAACTAAACCAAGAGTTTCACCTTTTTTTACTTCAAAATTAATCTCATCTACCGCCCTTACGTATTTTGGTGGAGTTCTAGTTAAAACTTCCCCCACCGTTCTTTTTAGAGGAAAATATTTTTTCAAACCTTGAACTTTTAAGATTGTATTTTCAGTCATTAGTACCACCTACATTTACATTATTTAAATCTTGAGAATTTTCATAAAGCCAGCACTTAACTTCCGATCCTTCGATTAAAAAACTTGGGGGCTCCTGCTCATGGCAGATATCCATTGCGTATTCACACCGAGGGGCGAATCGGCATCCTTTTGGAGGTTTACCTAAATCTGGAGGACTTCCAGGAATATATTTTAAATCTTTGTCGTTGATGTCCGTATTTGGAATGGACTCTAAAAGAGCTTTTGTATAAGGGTGCTTGGGATTGTAATAAATATTTTCCTTTGAAGATATTTCCACCAAATGACCGGCATACATTACTCCAATCTTATCTGCAAGTTGAGCAACTACACCTAAATCATGTGTTATAAGCAACATAGACATTTGATATTCATCCCTTAATTTATTCATCAACTCTATTATTTGTGCTTGAACTATGACATCCAAAGAAGTTGTTGGCTCATCAGAAATAACAAAGGACGGCTTTAAAACAAGACCTAGGGCGATCATCACCCTTTGTCTCATACCACCACTGAATTGAAATGTATATTGGTTCATCCTACTTGGGTCTATTCCCACATCCTTTAGGACACCACCACCCATTTCTATAGCTTTTTCTTTAGATATATCGGGAAAATGAGCTCTTACAATTTCAACAAACAGGTCTTTGACTTTCATGATGGGATTGAGAGAAGTCATCGGATCTTGAAAGATCATGGTAATATCTCTACCACGAATTTCTCGCATTTGTTTTTCGTTCATTTTAATAATATTTTGACCATTTAATATAATTTCGCCGTACAATCGTGCATTTAACGGTAATATTTTCATTATAGCTTGTCCTAAGGTAGACTTCCCACAGCCCGATTCTCCCACTAGGCCCAGGGTTTCTCCGTCTTTTACCTTAAAACTAACATCGTCAACCGCTTTTATAATCCCTTCTTCACTTTTATAATAAACTTTCAGATTTTTCACTTCAAGCACTCTTACTACCTTCTTTCCCTAATTGTAGGATTCAGCATCTCGTTCAAACCTTCGCTGAACATGGAAAATCCTAGTGTAACAGTCATTATAGCAACACCGGGAAACGTCAAAGCCCACCAAGCACCACTCAAAATGAATCTTTGACCGTTGCTCAAATCAAAACCCCAATCGGGAGTTGGAGGAGCTATGCCTAATCCCAAAAAGCTCAACCCAGCTTCTGTCATTATGGCGTCTGCCAGGTTCATAGAAAGCACAACCACTACGGATGGAAGTACATTTGGAAGTATGTACCTTCCCAAAATAGATAAGTTTGAAGCGCCTATAGCTCTGGCTCCATCGACATAAAGTTCATTTTTAACTGAAGATACTTGATTTCTAATGACCCTAAAGTATGTGGGTATGTAAACAACGGCTATAGAAATTGCGATATTCATGATACCCGGCCCTAAAAATGCAGCTATCGCTATGGCAAGAATCAAACCTGGAAAAGAATATATAGCATCCATAACTATGGTCATTATTCTATCGAATATTCCGCCCACAAATCCAGATAATAAACCTAACGGTATACCAATAGCAGAAGCTATTGCCACAGAAACAAAAGCTATTGTTAAGGCTATTCTAGCCCCATAAACAACCCTACTAAATACGTCCCTACCGAGGTTGTCTGTTCCAAACCAAAATTCATTACTCGGAGGGGTTAAAGATCTTCCAACCCTTTCTGTAGGGTCGTAAGGAGCTATTTGAGGTGAAAAAATGGCTAAAAAAATGTAAAAAATTAAAATAACCATACCTATGAAGGTAAGCCATGCATTGGAACCTCTAAAGAATCTGGAGAAGCCCTTTCCAATCTTCGATGAAATGAATTTATGTTCTTCCAATTTTATACCCTCCTCAGTACCTTACTCTTGGGTCTATTAACGCGTTGATAATTTCTACTATGATGTTAATTATAATTACGAAAATTGCGAAAAAAACTATCGTTCCTTGAATGGCGGGAAAATCTCTGTATCTGATTTTCATGATGAGGTAACTCCCTATCCCTGGCCAAGAAAAAGTCGTTTCAGTTAAAACAGCTCCAGCCATCAATAGTGCGAGCTGTAATCCCATTACTGTTAAAATAGGAACTAAAGCGTTCCTTAAAGCATGCCTGTATAATATTCTATTTTCAGGTATCCCCCTTGCTTTAGCAGATTTAACATAATCAGAGGTTAACGTTAAAATT
The DNA here is from genome assembly GCF_002895585.1 of Petrotoga sp. 9T1HF07.CasAA.8.2. Lineage (NCBI taxonomy): Bacteria > Thermotogati > Thermotogota > Thermotogae > Petrotogales > Petrotogaceae > Petrotoga > Petrotoga sp. 9T1HF07.CasAA.8.2. The sequence goes on from NZ_AZRI01000014.1 coordinate 51,097, forward strand.
GTATTATTTCGAACCATTCTTAAAAAAATACTTGAGATAAGTTTGTCTCTTTTTTGTGCGGCTTTTGAACCCCAAAAGATCCCTATAACTACTGCTACAATAAACGCAAAAATTGTTAATTCAAGTGTAGCGGGAAATCTTTCTAATATCTCATCAAGTACAGGTCTTCCTGTCATTGTTGAAGTTCCCAAGTCACCTCTGAACAGTCCCCCTACGTATTTAAAAAATTGAACCAATATGGGATCGTTAAGTCCTAGTTCTGCTCTCCTGGCTTCAATAACCTCTTGAGAAGCTCTTCCACCTAACATCGCTGCAACGGGATCTCCGGGAATTATCCTAATAACAAAAAATATTATTATTTAAATTAAGTTATTTTAAATTAACATAATATATATTAACATTTCTTATTATTCAAAAATTAATACGTTTGTATATTATACATTTTTATTTTTTAAAACAAAGATTTAACAATTTTTGTTCTTCAAGTTGTCTCTTAAATCTTTTTAAGATGAGGGATCTAAAAATTTTATGTTCTAGATTTAGCATAAATAGCCTTTAATCAGATTTTTAATCAAAAATTTTCTTGATTAAGTTGACCCCTTATGATAAAGTATATATTGGGTTTTATTCCAAGGGGTGAAAATAATGGAAAAGCATGAACTAATAGAAAAACTTCGTTCCAACATGTCTAGAGATACCTGGAATAATTGGCTAACAACGGCTCAAATTTTGGAATTAGAAGACAAAAAGGTCGTTGTTGGATTAGGAAATTTATTTATTAAAGAAGCTGTCGAGAAAAGATTCGGTTCAATAATAAAAGAAACTATAAATAATATCTTAGGTAAGTCTGTAGAGGTTGTTTTTAAGGAAATCCCTATTAGCAAAGAACAAAAAAATGCAGTAAATGGTCCAATAATAAAAAACAGACCTTTGAAACTATCAGAATTTAATCCTGAGTTCACCTTTGACAGCTTTGTTACGGGAAATTCCAATAGAATAGCTTATTATTCAGCCTTGGAAGTTTGCAAGAATCCTGGCAAATATAATCCTTTATTTATATATGGAGATGTTGGACTAGGTAAAACACATCTTTTACATGCAATAGGGAACTTTTTGATGGAAAATGCCCCTGATTTGAAGGTTAAGTATGTAACAGCCGAAGATTTTATGAATCAAATGATGGATGGAATAAGAGCTAGTGATATGGAGAACTTCCGAGAACGCTTTAGAAGAAATGTAGATTTTTTATTGATAGATGATGTTCAATTTTTAATTGGAAAAAATACCGTACAAAGCGAACTTTTTCATACCTTTAATTCTCTTTTTAACTCAAGAAAACAGATAGTAATATGCTCCGATAGAACGCCCGACGAATTGGCAACCTTTCATCCTAGATTGATTAGTAGGTTTGAAATGGGTTTGATAACTGATATACAAGCACCTGATAAGGCAACAAAGTACTTAATAGCTAAGAAAATGGCACAAATGATCTCTCTTCAACTTACCGATGATGTTGCTTATTACTTGGCTGAACACGTCGATACAAATTTAAGAAAACTTCGCGGCGCCATTATGAACCTTTTATTGCAAAGTCAAATTTCGGGTGCGCCAGTGAATATTGAATCTGCAAAAACGATAGTCAATTCAATGATGAGAATGAACGCAAACAAGGTTAGGTTCCAGTCACCAGAAGTTCTTGAAACTGTGAAAATAGATACCGTTATAGATCTGGTCGCCGCTGAATTCAATATAAATAGAAAGGATATCTTCTCATCATCTAGAAAAAAAGAAATAGCATTAGCACGTCAAGTTTTAGCTTATCTTTTTAAGACTACTATGAAGTTGAAAACTAAAGATATCTCCGAAAAATTAGATAAAAATCATTCTACTATTATTCATTCCATCAAAAAAATAGAACATTCTTTGTTGATGGGAAATGAAATGATAAAAAATAAGATCAATAACATCAAGAACAAATTGGAAGACGAAAAAGGTATTCTTACTTTATAAAAATAGAAGAAATCGGCCTCAAATTATGATTTAACCGAGAACAAATTGAGGCCGATTTTTTTATTTATAATAAGCAGGTTGTTTCAGCAAATGTTTTTTAAAAGTAATTTACATTTCTAAACCAACTATAGCTTCCGGTGTTACTACGTGGAAGGTTAAACTTTCAGTGAAGAAAAATTTGAGTTGCTCGTCAAATTTGCTTTCATATCCTAAGGAAATATCTTGACCTAAAATTAATTTAAAGTCTCCACCACGGTTAGAGATTACAAAACTTTCATCTACTTCATGCATAGGTTTAACTTTGGCGTCTATAATTTCTTTAACAACTAAATCCAAAGGATAAGATAGATTCATGGTAAACAAATCTTGCCATAGTTCTTTGTTGATCACTAAGGTATACGGTCCCTCAATCCCTTGCTCCATGAATCTCTTTTTTACTTCAAATAAAGATTTAACAAAATCTTTAACGCTTTCTTTAGAACTTTCCACTGAATTTTGTTTAGCAAGCGTTTGCAACCCAATTATATTGGCTTTTTCTATGCCTTTTAAAATTAATTTATTTTCGAACGAAGCCAACTGCTTAGCAGCGGTTTCTAACCCTTCCAAATCCGGAGTTTTTAAACCCCTTTCGATATTATCAAGCTCCCATTGTTTCAAAACAAATGGGTTTCTAATCTCTACTATAGGTAAAACTTGTCTTATTCCCCATCCCAATCCATCTCTCGGGTTTTCAACGAGTTCGTTTGTACCTAAATTGTATGAAGAATATTCCCATCCATAAGGACCTTCTACATCAATAATTGGTCTTATTTTTAATTTGTTCTTAAAAATCTCCTTTGCCCTTTCGTCTAATTCTTCCCAAGCTTCTTCAGTTATTGGAGCTAACTCTCTTTTAAGAAAATCCATTTTTTACCCTCCTTCATCTTTGAAATTTTTTCTACTTCAATCCTCTTAGTCCCAAATCACCTTTTCTATTTGAAGAAGACTCTTCTTTGCTTTCTCCTTCAACAGCTTCTTCCTCTACTTCTAGCAATGGTTTTTCTGTGAAAAGATAAGTCTTCAGTTCTTCATCCCATCCATCCATGTTTCTTCTTAACCACTCGATAAGCATTACCGCATGTTCAATTTCTTCATCTCTATTGTGCTCCATAATTTCTTTGATAGTTGGATCTTTAGAAACAGCCGCCCTTTGGTTGTACCAATCTATTGCTTCAATCTCCTCTTTTAAACTGTTTAATGCGTATACATAAGAACGATCTTTGTCACTTAGTTCTTCATAAGGTTCGTGGTAATCTTGCATTTAGTTTCCCTCCTTTTAATTTTTGATTGATTGCTCTTTTAAGCAACGTCCTACAAAAACAAAGTTTCTACATCCTTTATCCTCTCAAAATCCTTGTCCATTGTAACTATTTTCAATCCATGGTATTTAGCTATGCTATATTGATAGGTATCATCAAAATCTAATTTCAGGATTTTTCTTACATTTACAACTTCCCTGTACAGTTCCATTGGCAAAAACAGAAGTTTAGCGTTAGGAGAATTTCTAAAAATACGTTCGTATCCACTAAAAACATTATCTCCACTCCAAAGCCTTGTGTTGCAGCTCAACAGAAGTAAATTCCTCTCTTATCTCTGATAGACCTCCTTCCCAGTCGAACTTGAATTTACCTCTCGAATTTTCTCTGCCTTGATACTTACTTAGTAGAAAATCCACATAATCTAAAACCTCTCTCCTCAAATCTTCGGGAAGCTTTTTCATTTTTCCCTCGATTTCTTTATCATGCATAATCTTTCCCTCCTTTTTATTTTTGATTGACTATCTCTAGAAACTTTTTATATAGCACCCTACAAATTTACTTTTTCATTTAAAATTATACCATTTTTTTATTTTTTTCAAAAAATTCCTAGATAGATCACAATATATGTTATAATTAACGTAGATGAGACATATTTTCTTTGAAACTTTGTTTGGAGGAATGTATTATGAGCGATTACGATGATGAAGATTTTAAAAAATTTTTAGATAGATTGTTTAAGGAACATCCAGAGCTTCAAAAGTTCAATCTTGAATTTTTAAAAAACGCAGATCCCAGTGAAATGGACGAGATTATAGAAAATCTAAAAGAGGCTGCTTATAAATTCAAAGAAGCAGAGATCAGTGTAAGGTCGGAAGTGGAGGAAAAATTAAATTATAATATCGATGATTTAGAAATTAATTTCGATAACTTCTTAGAGACTATAACTATATTTCCTTTCGCATTAACTATCAACAGTGAGATGTTGAAAGAAAAAGATGCCAAAGGGAGATTGAGCGGTAAATTTTTTGGAATGTATATTGATTTTAAATACGATAACGTTTTTGAACTTTTATCTATTAGAAAAGTTGGAGCAATGAAGGTTGCTAGTTTGATGAGAAGCAATTTTTTTAAATTTTTACCAATAAAACAAAAGATATATGATTACATAAAAACCGCCGTAAATAATTATTTAAAGACCACCGGGCTCATAAAATATTTTGAAATAGATGAGATTAGAGAATTTAATATGTTAGTTATATTGAGGAATAAACTTAATATTTCTAACGATAAATTGTTTGAAGAGGTTTTAAGTAATGAGGAAAACGAAAAATATTATATGATGAAAGCATATTTTATTACGGAGTTCGCTATTGCTGTAGTTGAAAAAGATAATATTTAAATTTCCGACTTTTTTGCAAATTTATTGCTAATATAAAAGATAAAGAAGATTATAATTATGTTCAGCCCGCTTAAGGCATTTGCTTCCTGATACAATCTCCCTGAGGAAAGAGAATAGTTAACCACACTTACAAGAGGAAAGTAATCCCTTACTTGCATAGTATAACTGATGGTAAATTCACCAAAAATTATTGCAAATATCTGAAGAAACGCACTCGTAATGGAAGAAAGCAGAAGAGGTAATTCTACTTTTAGAAAGATAGTCAGTTTGTTTGCCCCATCTATCTTTGCGGCTTCAACTATTTTATTGTCAAATCCGCGTATCGGTTGGAACAAAAATGAATACGCGATAGGTATGGTTATCAAGAAATATCCCAAAATCAACAACAATACGTACGGAATATTAAATAGTATATTTAAATAAAGTAAAGCCATACCTAAAAATGCAGATGATATTCCTAAAGTAGCCATTACACTGACATTGATGAGCTTACTGTAATTTTTTAATAAAAAATATGCTGTTATTACAGCAAAGAAAGCTGATATCGTGGATACTAAAAAGGAATTTAAAATCGATCTAACAACTGGATATACACTATTCAACTCTTTAGAGAATAAATTCAAAAATGAAGATATATCAAATTTCATATTTATAAAATCGAAAAAAGAAGCTGCAATACCAATTAAGACGATAGAATATTCAAAGATTAAGTAAAATATCGATATTGTCCTGCTTAGGTATCCGGATTTTTTTTGAGATAATGGCTCAAATTCGAAAGATATAGGTTCAAATTTTGATATAAAGATATTAAGCATCGTGAGGATTATGAGTTGAATTAATGCATAAGATAAAGCCTTGGGAAAGTCCAAGGAGCTTCTTAATGTTGTAGAAATAGCTACTTCCAAAGTAGAATATCTTACTCCACCTAAACTCAAAACAATCGCGAAACTTGTGAAATTATATGTAAATACTAGAAATAAAGCCCTTGAAATGGATGGAATGATCAAAGGTAATTCTACGTTTATAAAAGTCTTAAATTTTCCCGCTCCTTCCATACTGGCTGTTTCAATAAAACTTGCTGGCACCCTTCTAAGAGCCTCCGATATGTAACGAACAAATATGGGAGAGTTATAAAAGATATGAGCTAAAATTATCGCTTTCAACGTGTACATAATATTTAAATTAAAACCTAATTTTGAAAGTATACCAACTGAAGAATAAACAAGAGTGAAAGCCATAACTGCCGAGACGGGTGGGAAAAAGAAAGGGATGAAAATCGTGTTGTCTAATAATTTGGATATGATCCCTTCATTTCTTGAAGCAAAATACGCTGGAATTAAAGTTATAACCAATGACAACACAGATGAAAGAATAGCTTGATAAAAAGTAAAACCAAGGATCCGCCACGTACGCGGATCCAAGAAATTCGCTAAACCTTCTAAACGAAAAAAATCTTTAAATAAAAAAGAAAAAGGTATTAACCATAAACACAAAAATAAAATAAACAGTAAATTCTTGCTTCTTCTATTGTTCATAAGTTCAGTATAATAGAGCCTCCCATTCTTTCAGCCATCTTTCTAGATTGTTTGAAATTTCTTGGGCTGGAATAGTCAGAATTTTTTCGGGAACCTCTGCATATTGGTAAACCTCAGGGAGTTCAACATCAATTACTGGGAACATCCATTGTTTTAAAGGTATTTCTTTTTGAAAATCTTCTGTCAATATAAATTCTATGAATTTCTGAGCCAAATCTAAATTATCAGTACCTTTAACGATACCGGCACCTTCTATCTGAACATAAGCACCTTCTTTGGGGATAAAAACCTTGTACTTACTAGATCCATAGTAATATTGTGAGTATGCACTATCAGTTGCATAGCTGACCATCATAGGCGCCTCACCAATTTCGAATTTTGCAAAAGAATCATCCCAGCTAGGACTCACCGTTAATATTGCAGGCTTAAGTCTTTCCCAAAAATCTTTCCACTCATTTTCATAAACGGCTATTGTCCATAGTAAAAAAGCCTGACCGGTGCTTGATGCTCTTGGATCCTGAATTATCAAAGAATTTTTATATTTCGTTAGGTCTTCAAAAGATACTAATTCTTCTTGTATCTTTTCAGGATCATAAATGATGGCAATAGCTCCATAGTCGTAAGGAATTACATAATATTCGGGATCAAATATCAAGGCTTTGGCTGCAACATTTTCAATGTTTTTTGGCTTGTAAGGGATCAATAGATCTTCTTCAACAGCTTTTGCAGCTAAAGACTGATCAAGCCCAATGACTACATCCGCTCGTGGATTTTTCTTTTCTAAAACTAACCGTGTAAGCACATTACCTGCATCACCCAATTTTACCACTTTTACATCGCAGCCGTACATCTCTTCGAACTTTTGAACTGTACCTTGCTCAATCCAACTGAAACTTTCATAAACATAGACAGTCAATTCCTCAGAAAGAACAATAGAGAACAAAACAACTATAATACCTATCATCGCTAAAAACTTCTTCACCTTTACTCACCTCTTTTAAATATTTATTTAGTTAGCTTAAATGAGATAGTTTCCAACATGGAATTACTCATTATTAGCCTGTTGTAAAAAATAAAAATCCTGTTCTTCACCAGCAAAGTGAGAACAGGATCAAATTGAATACATATTTTTAGCCTCCCTTCGCTGGTATTATCCAGATCAGGTAGTCAGGGTCGATACCTTTTTGGCATCCTCTCAGCCTTTCAGCTCCCCTGGCCATTTATTATTTACTTTCAAGATCATTATACCACATTTTTTTAAAATATGATAAAATATTTCAGAAATTATTTTCGAAAGACAATCTTATTATTTAAGGAAAGGAGTCAAAACATGAGAATTTCAGAATTAGAAAAGATAATCAAAAATGAAACAAGAAGGGTTGAAAAGGAATTCACTTTTGAGGAAAAACAAGCAAACTTAAAACCTCACGAGGTGGCGAAATACATTGATCATACATTGCTTAAAGCTACCTCAACACCTTTAGATATCGAAACTCTCTGCAAAGAAGCTAAAGATAACAATTTCTACGCGGTTTGCATTAATCCAACTTATGTTATTTTATCAAAAGAAATCCTTACAGATAGTGAAGTAAAAGTAGCAACAGTGATTGGATTCCCTCTGGGAGCCAATACTATACAAACAAAAGTTTACGAATCTGAAAATTCGATTAAAGATGGCGCTGATGAATTAGATATGGTGTTGAATATAGGAAGGCTTAAGGTGCAACAGTATGATTATATCTATGAAGAAATACATGCTATTTCTTCATTGACTAAAGATGCTAAAAAATTGTTAAAAGTTATAATTGAAACCTGTTATCTTTCGAAGGAAGAAAAGATAGCTGCCGTTGTAATTTCAAAACTAGCTGGAGCGGATTTTGTTAAAACTTCTACAGGCTTTGGAAGTGGAGGGGCTGAATTAGAGGACGTGGCATTGATGAATTTCCTCGCAGGAAATGAAATGAAAGTAAAAGCATCCGGAGGTATTAAAGACTTGGAAACAGCTTTAAAAATGATAGGTTGTGGAGCTGATAGAATAGGAACAAGCTCAGGATTAAAGATAATTCAAGAGAGCAAATAAATAAAGGAGCGCTTTCGCGCTCCTTGGTGTATTTTGGGTTTAGATTATGGTATACACTTATAAGGGTTATAAGGGTCTTACATTTGAAGCTTGAGGACCTTTGTCACCTTCGACAACTTCAAATTCAACTTCTTGATCTTCTTCTAACTTTCTGTAGCCATCCATTTGAACAGCTGAGAAGTGTACAAATACATCGTTCCCATCTTCCCCTGTGATGAAGCCATAACCTTTCTTTGAATCAAACCACTTTACTTTACCTTTCACTTTGTTACCTCCAAATTTCTACCGCGCCACCCATTGCAGCATACGGAATGTGTTGCAAAAGTATTATAATACAAAATGGATAGGAATGCAAGTTAATTTTTTATAAACAGTATATGAATTATGAGTAAACCTAGCTAAAAGATAATTAGGTACAACATTTTAAACAAACGTACAAGAAAAGACTTGACAAGTTAAGAAATAATTGCTAAATTTATTCTGTAGTGAAGTTTTGCCTATTATTAGTCATCATTAAAAAAATATAATTAAAATGAATTTGTGGGGTTTTAGTTTTTTTATGCCCCTTTAATTGAGATTAACTGAAAATCAAGGAGGAAATTGAATGATCGATGTAGGAGACTTAAGAAAAGGAGATTTTATAGTTTATCAAAACGAAATGTACCGTGTAATTGAAGCCAATAAGCATTTTATGGGAAGAGGCAGCGGATTAATTAGAACCCGCCTAAAAAGTGTCATGACAGGATTAATAAAAGAGGTTAGTTTTTCTAGTGGTGAGAAGGTTGAAGAAGCTGATATAAGTTTTAGTAAAGCCCAGTATTTATACAACGATGACGATCATTATTACTTTATGCTACTCGACACCTATGAACAATATTCTTTGCCTTCTCAAGAGTTAGAAGATGAAAAATTTTATTTAACCGAAAATTTGGAAGTCGATCTAGTCTTTTTTAATGGAAATCCTGTTTCTATTCAACTTCCCACAGTTGTGGTTCTAACCGTTATTGACACAGAACCTAATTTTAAAGGAAACACCGTGTCTGGTGGTGGCAAACCGGCAACATTAGAAACAGGATTGAAAACCACTGTCCCTTTTTTTGTGGAAAGAGGTCAAAAAATAAAAGTAGACACTCGTACAGGAGATTACTTAGAAAGAGCATAAAAAGCGTATATATTAAAGGCTCGATATATTTTTATCGAGCCTTATTATTTTTCTTGGGGTTGGTATTCATGCTTACCTTCCGATGTATAAGATTCCTCAATTTCTTTTTCTTCATCGTTAATTTGAACTTGCTTTTTCTGTAGAGTATTCAAAATTTTTATCTCTCTAATCACAAAAAATAATGTTAACAATGCTGATAAAACATCTGAAATAGGAAATGTGTACCAAATACCCATTAATCCAAAAAAGTGTGACATTACAAACACCATTGGAATAAATATCAATATTTGTCTTGACATTGATAACAATAGTGCAGGACCAGCTCTACCAATAGCTTGAAATAAAGATGATCCAACAACTTGAAAGCCAACAATCCATATAAACATCGCGTCTATTCTTAGAGCAGGAATACCTTCACTAATCAAGGACGGATCTGTTGAAAATATTGACAGTAGAAAACCAGGAAACAATTGAACTAAAAAGAATGAAACTATGGACCATGTAAGAGCAGCAATTGTTGCTTTTTTCAAAACTTCTTTTACTCTGTCATATCTTTTGGCTCCATAATTATAACCAGCTATTGGTAAAAAACCTTGCGCTATACCAAACATAGGCAAAAAAAAGAACATTAAAAGTCTATTTATTACCCCAAAAATTGCTATATGCAGAGAACTCCCGTACGTACCTAGCAAATTATTTAAAACTATTGCTAGTAAACTTCCAGCAACTTGTCTAACAAAAGCAGAAGCTCCAACCCCTAGCGTTTCAGACATGATATGCCTATCTAATATGAAATTCTTTCTGTGAAATTTCAAAGAACTTTTTCCACTGAAAAAGTAATATCCTATATAAATAACACCAACAAGCTGAGAAAGAACAGTAGCTACTGCTGCGCCTTTTACTTCCATATTCAATACAAATATAAAAATAGGATCAAGAATAATGTTCAATACTCCTGGAACGATCATAGCTATCATGGCATATTTCGCATTACCTTCTGCTCTCATAACGTTGTGACTTGCCATTCCAATTGTAAAGAGTATTGCTCCATACAGGATTACACTCATGTAATCCTCTGCGTATGAAAGGATATCAGGTGTGGCCCCGAAGAGATTTAAAATAGGATCTAAAAAGATAGTACCAAGAATAGTAAGAGCTATGCTTAAAACGAAGATAGCAGAAAAAATATTCCCTAAAGCGTTTTCTGCCCGCTCAACATCTTTGGCTCCTAAACTTCGGGATATTAATGTTCCCCCACCGATTCCTATCATTCCACCAAAAGCCATAATGATCATCTGAATTGGAAAGGCAACAGATACTCCAGCTATTCCAAGTGTACCAACACCTCGGGCAATGTATATAGTATCGACAAAATTGTACAAAGCTTGGACCAACATGGCAACTATTGCTGGTAATGACAGTTCCATTAATAGCTTCCCTATCTTCTTGTCTTCAAGCTTATTGGTATTTTCTTCCAATTACGACACCTCCTCATGATCTTTAGCTTTGTATTTTAGTATGTTAGTGAGCATTTTATCCAATATATGTTGAACGATTTCTTTTTCCTCAGTTGAAAGATTGTCTGTTATAATTCTTTCCCAATAATCATTCATCTTAACCATTTCGTTATAGATTTGGTAAGCTTTATTTGTCAAAAATATTCTATTGATTCGATGATCATTATCATCGATTTTTTTTGTAAGATAACCATTTTTTATAAGCTTCTTGATTGCTCTTGCGGTAGTTGCTTTATCGAAATTTAGATGCTCGTTTAATTCTTCTTGACTTATTCCATCTCCATTTTTAAGTAAGTACATAAGAAACTGAAATTGACCTCTTCCAATGTCAAACCTTTGAAGTTCTTTTTTCATCATCGAATTCATGGTTCTGAATAAACATGATATCTTGCTAATAACCGATGGATCTTGCTCTAAATTAAGCAACTTTTGATTTTGCCTCCTTTAAAAATCAGCTCTCCACTCTTCTAAGGAAGAGCCCAGTGATCAATTGAAACCTACAGCCTGACCATAAGAGAGAAATGGAAACAAAAATAATTATAGAAAAAAATTGTTGCATATACAACCATTTTCCCGTTAAAATTTGGTTGCATGTGCAACTAATATTTTCTGGTTTTATATTTTACTACCATGCTTTTTTCTCTTTCCATCTTCCCTTTTGATAAAAATAAAAAAGGATGAAAGATTCTGCGATATCCCCGAACATATAAGAAAGCCACACCCATGTTAAGGGCTGGTTAAAAATATTAATAGCTACGATTAAAATGCATAATTGTATTCCCCACCTTGAAATAATGCTCGATAAAAGAAACGGAAAATTGTACCCCGATGCAGAAAAAGCACTTGCAAGGCCATAACCATATCCTAATACAACTAAACCTACTGATCCATACTTTAGAAATTCAGTTCCATATTTAATCACAATAGCGTCGTTTGTGAAGAGAGAAATCACACTTTCACCAAAACCAAACGCCATTACAATGAAAAATAACATTGCAACTGAACCTAATATTCCCGTGATATTTGCAGCTCTTTCAGATCTTTTTATATCTCCGGCTCCTATCGCCTGACCAACCACAGAAGATGCCCCCATAGTAAGACCAAACAAAGGGACGAAGGCAAATCCAAAAATCCTGCCAGCGATCCCATTTGCTGCGATAGCCTGATTACCAAAAAGTGAGACAAAACCTAATATAGCTATATTTGAAAGATTTCTAAAAAGTATTTCTACACCGTTTGGCATTCCTATAGTTATTAATTTTATATCAATATCTTTATTTAGTCTAAATAAACCTTTTATACGAGGTTTGACTTCATGAGTTCTGGAAAAAAGAATTAAAAAGCCTATAAGAAAAGCAATGGACTGAGAAACCACGGTTGCAATTGCTGCTCCCAAAACTCCAAAACCCAAGCCTGGTAAGTTGATAAAAGGTACCGTTTCAAAGATAAAAATAGGATCAAGAAAAAGGTTTAGTATGCTAACAAATATCATTATAATCATTGGTGTGTTAGCATCCCCCAAACATCTAAAAACAGTGTTTACAGAGTAGGAAGAGAACATTATCGGTAAAAAGAACAATCTTAAATAACCATACTCTAAACCATAATTCACCACAGTTTCATCTGCAAAAAGAGACATCAATGGTTCCAAAAACACTGCCATGAAGGTTGCAGCTATTAATGCCACCAAAAATTTGAAACTTATAGTTTGTTCAATTGATCTTGCAGTTTGATTATAATCTTTTTTACCGTAAGCTTGAGATACCAATGAGATTGAACTTACACCAATAATCTCATTTAATGAATCTACCATCCAAAAAATAGTTGAAAAAATCGTCACCCCCGCTATCGCCTCACTGGAAATCATGCCTATCCAAAAGATATCAACAAGATCGTAAACCATTTGGGCTGCCATACCAAACATTGTAGGTAGTGCCATCAACAAAATATGCTTTATTACACTACCTTTTGTTAGATCTTTTTCCATATATTCCTCCCATAAACATTAAAATAATTTAATTAATAGCGCCCCCTCGCCCCTTCCCCACCCTTAAAAATTCTTTTTAAGAACCTTTGATTATTTTACCATTAATGTATAAATAACTCAACTTTGTAAATTGTCAGATTGATTTTTCAAGAATATGATATACTATATTAGATATTGCGTTTTGATCATGACTGAATCCAGAAAATTAGAGAAATACTTCATAATCTGGGGAGGAATAAAATGGAAAATAACCCTTCAATTCAAATGGAAAAGATGATTAGAGAGATTTGCTCAAAAGTAAAAAGTGAAGGAAGAAAAGTTTTAAAAGAGTTCAACATTTCTCCGGCTCAGTTTGATGTTTTGCAAACCGTTTATTTCAAAGGTCCTAAAATGCTCAGTGACATCAGTAAAAGATTGGGGGTAACAAAAAGCACAACAACTGGACTCATTAGAAGATTGGAAATTGCAGGATATTTGGTTAGGGAAAAATCAAAGAAGGATAAAAGGGTATATGTTGTTCAAATTACTCAAGACGGGACTAATATAATAGAAAACGTGATAAAAAACAGGGTAATATTGATGGAAAAAGTATATGAAAAATTGGGAGAAAAAGAAAGAAGTGTAGAAATATTAAATGAAATCAATAAAATTTTGAATGAAAATCAAGGTGGGATATAACAGTGTATAGAAGGTTTTTAGTGTTTCTCGTATTAATCTTTACAACATTTCTTTTTTCTTACACAATAAATCTAATAGCATTACCTGGTAGTGAAGTTTATTTTGATTCTCAATTTATGGGAACTGTTACAGAAACACCTTTTACAATCGAAGTACCTAATGATACGGATGGTTATCTCCATGTAAAAAAACTGGGATACAGCGATTTTATTGCCCGTATAGAGCTTTTAGGAAGTGAATCCCAAATTACAGCTGAACAAGTTCCTTTAGCCAAACTTATTTTTGATATCAACGTTGATTCTGCCAATATAAAATACACCTTTTTAAATCAAGATTACAATATAGCCTTACCCACATCTAATGAAGTTGATATCCCTTATAACTTAGAAAAAATAATTATAGAAAAAGATGGATTTTTTGCAAAAGAACTAAACCTTGAGTTGAAACCATTTGATAAGAAAAATTTAAGGGTCTCTCTAATTCCTTCTAATGAAATATTGATTGAATCAAATCCTAACCAAGCAAACGTTTTTGTAGATGGAAAGTTAATTGGAACAACTCCTATTACCGTAAAAAGAGATAATTTCGATATAATTTTGTTGGAAAAAGAAGGTTATTTAGTTAAAACAATAAAAAATTTGCCTCAAGATGATAGAATCTTAATTGATTTAGAAAAAGGAATAGAACTCTTTGTTGATAGCGAACCAAAAGATGTGGGGGTATTTTTGGATGGTGAATATGTAGGAAGTACACCAATGAATGGTTTATTCCCTACTGGCACATATAATTTAACATTATCTAAATTAGGATACGAATCTAAAGAAATGCTGATTGAATTAACCCAAAACGGCTTGAACAGATATTATGTTGAATTGAATCCATTTTTAAATACAATAAATTTTCTAAATTCTGAAAATTATGAATTCAATATCGATGGTAAATACGTAGGGAAAGGAATTGATTCGATTATTTTGGATGATTCACCACATTTTGTTAGAATTGTATCCGGAACAAAAAGTTTAGAATTTCCTATTTATAGAGATTTTTATGACAAAATGGAAAGTATAGATCTAAATAAACTTAGCACAGTAAATGTTTATGCTATGTCCAATACGAATGTGAGCTTTTTAGGAAAAACTCAAAAGACTCCTGCATTCTTTCTTTACAATATGTTAAACAATGCCCAGTTTGTTAACTTAAGGACACTAAATAGAACGTACAGTGTACTTTTGGAACCTTCTGAAAGTGTGGATATTTATACGAGTAGTGATTTTGGTAATATTTTTATTACTACTAACGTTAAAGATCCCCTTATCTACATTGACGGTCAATATTTGAATTATAATGATCGGTTTGGTTACCCTCTTAAATCTGGAGTCTATATGGTAGAGGTTAGAAAGTTTAACGAAATAAAACAACAAAAAGTAACCATAAACCCAGGCGAAAAAAGTTTCGTACATTTTGAATTTGACTCTCCTGTACCTGTAAAGGTCAATTTTACAGGGGAGAAGTATACTATCAATGGTGAAGAATATACCAACTCTCAGAAAACTTTCTTTTTACCGTCAGGTCCAACTCTGTTTTCAAATGGAGGCGTATCTGTAGTTCTTTTTGTAAACGAACCTATGTACGTTGATCTAGATAAACTTTTTGGAGGGTTATAACGATGGCAAAAAAAATAGTTTTATTTTTACTTTTTACTTTTATTTCATTGAGTTTGTTATCCCAAACCAACATATCAGATTTACAACCATCCTCGCCAATATATCCTCAAGTGGTGAGAATGGTTGAATCAGGAATCATGTATCTGGACAATCAAGGCCGGTTCAGGGGTTCTCAACAAGTTTTAAGATATGATTTGGCCGAATTTGGTTCAAACATGCTCGATTATGTAGATGGACTTTATGGTCAAGATCTACAAGAAATAAGTAATAGATTACTTAAGCTCGAAAATTTAAATACTGAAATAAGACTGTACAATTTAGAAAGTACCGTTTTTGCCCACGATGACCGACTATCTTATTTGGACTCTACTATCCAAAATTTGGGGAAAAATGTATCGGATATTTTAAAAGTAATTGATCCCAGTCAACCAATTAACGAAGACAATATTATCTTCCAAGAGATTTCTCAAGGAGCAATTGATATTGCAAAAAAAACTGCACAAGATGAAGTTCAAATGATTGCTGACTCTTCAATGGCATCTTTAACAATTTTTCAAGAACAACTTCACAATTTTGAACAAGAGGTAAAGAACTTAAACTCCAAATACGATCAAACTATTGAAAGTTTGGAATCTGTATTGCTAACTTCTACACAAGAAAATAGAGAAGAACTAAAAAATTATATAGACATGTTGTTAAATCTCGAAATAGACGGATTGAGAACATCTTTGACAAACATCGCTAAAAATGAAGTTTATCTATATAACGACACATTGTCTGCTACACTGAATAATCTTGATCAAAGAATTTTAAGGTTAGAAAGTGAGATACTTCCATATGAAAACAGTTATAATGAACTGAGTAAAAAGATTAATGAAAACGAAGCCAAGCTGAATTTCATTCTCTCAAATGTTTCAACAAGTATTTCATCAGAAACATTAAACGATGAACTATTGTTGGAAATGAGAGCCGATATCGAAGGGTTGAAAGTAAAAACTAATAATCTCTCAAACGATCTAACTGTATTATATGATCAAGTGTCTTCTAACCAATCTTACATAGAAACTTTCGATGCAAGGCATGCCTACTACAACTCTAAAATATTAGATTTGCAAAATAAATATAACACTCTTTCTGGGCAAATAATAATTCAGAACAAAAAATTGGATAACATAATTTTTGAATTATCAAAGCTTACGCCAACGTCATCAGAGATGGTTGCTCCTCAGTATACTATTGATATCAAAAATCTTCAAGAAAGAGTTTCAAGTTTAGAAAGAACTATTGGTGCTTATTATGATCAAATTGGTGAGCTGACTGTATATGCTACGATGTTTGAAGAATTTAATGATAATTTGAATGAACTTTATTTGGCATTAGAAAAAAATAACGGTGATATTCAAACTTTAAAAGAACAAACAGAAGCGTTAAATGCTCAAATATCGTCTTTAGCAACTTTGACTAATTTAAATAAAGATACATTATCACAAATAGGTGATATTACAAAAATAGCTGAAACAGTAGATTATTTGAATGATAACTATCAAGATTTGAACAGAACAAATGCGCAATTACAAAACGACTTAATACAAGTAGAGAATAGATTATACAATATTGAAAATACTTTGAACAATTTTCAAATAACTTCTTCTGAGATAGAAGAACTTAAAAATTCTTATAATTCTTTACTTGAAAAATACTATGAAATTAAAAGTGAGTCTGAATATTTGAATGATCCTATGATGTTAAAAAACGATCTCAAGGCAGAACTATCTCAGCAGTTAGCAACGGAGTTAGTTTCCCTCGAAAAAGAATTGAAAAATATCGAAGATGAACTTTCAAGTGTTGAATCAAGAATTTCTAACCTTGAAAAAACCGTTTTTCTTCACGATGAAAGTATTGCCATGCTTTCACAAAAAACTGATGAGACAGTAGAAAAAATTAATAATTTAGAAAGTTCTGTACAACAGATTGAAAAACCTAATCAAACTTATATTTCATCAATAATTATAGGACTTGTGGGGGTTTTGGTTGGTGCAGGAATTGTTTTATTATTCCAATAATTGCGGGAGGGAACCATGGTTTACGGAATAGCCTTAGGGAGTGGTGGCGCTAGAGGAGCCGCTCACGTTGCCTTAATAGATGAACTGAAAGAAAGAACAGTAAAGATCGAAGTAGTAACAGGATCGAGCGTAGGTGCATTAGTAGGTGCCCTTTTTGCCTTAAATCCTGATGTGGACCTGTTTAAAATATTCAAAGACTTGACACTTAAAAAGAAAAAGACAATTGATTCACAGTTTAGAACTCTAAACAACAGAATCACTAATTTCCCTAAAATGGTTGCAGGTAAAAGTTTTTTAAAAAGTGATTTCGTTTACGATATTTACAAGCAGTTGTATGGACGTAAACGTTTTTCCGATTGTAAGATAAAATTAGGAATCGTTTCATATGATTTAGAAAGCGGTGAAGAAGTGGAGATCACAGAAGGGTACATAATCGATGCTGTTATGGCTTCCTCAAGTGTTCCCGGCGTTTTCCCTCCTTTAAGGTTAGGGGGCATGAGCCTGTTGGATGGAGGCGTTTTAACTCCTGTTCCAGTAAAATTAACTAAAAAACTAGGAGCAGATTATGTAATAGCAAGTAATTTAAATGGTGAGGTTAAGAATGATTTTAAGTTTAACGACGGATTAGATTATATTATTTCCATTGAAGATTTTAAAAATGATCTTATGGTTAACTATGAAATAAATATAGCCGAAGAGGTTTATACATTCCCAATAGAGTATTCTTGGGAAGGATTTTCTTATTTTAACGAAATATACCAAGATGCTAAAAATTTTTTAAAATCCATACAAAATAAAGCGAGGGAACAACTTTGAACTTAGTAATGGGTGGCTTTTTTGAAGGATTTTATTGGGAATCTGGCGTTTTAGAGTCTATAGCAAAAAAAGAAAACGCCTTAAATCTATATACTTCTAGTCTAGGAAGTTTAAGAGGATTATTTTATGCATTGTACGGAGTAAATTTTTTCGGACGTTTAAAAGATTTCATATACGAAAAAAATAATCCTTTACGCGAAGTAATAACTAATACAGAATTATACAACAGTAGATACGCCCAAACAACAGCATTGATAAGATTGGGAAGAGGGAAAATGTCGCTTTACAACCCTGATAATTTAAAAAAATTTTTGGAAGGTTATTTTGGTAACCAAACACTTTCTTCACTTCGGAAAAACGTAAGTTTCGAAGTCTTCGAGCTAAAAAATAAAGAAGTAATTATACTGAAAAATGAAACAAAAATCGTTGATATGTTAATGATGGAATTAGCGTTCCCGCCTTATTACAGTTATTATGAATATCAAGGTGGATTTTTTATTCCAACCTCATATTTATCGTTTATTCCTCAAAAATTTCCTAAAGATGCAGTAATTATATCATTTGATCCCGCTTTAACTTATCCAGATCCAAAAAATACCGTCGAAATTCTTTTAAAAACCTCCTATTCTAGAACGTTAAAAAATTATCGTTTATTGACCGAAGACTTTAGTACTATCGAACCGCAAAAACAGTTGAAAGATTATTTTAATATGTCCGCTTTTTTTGATGGTCAAAATCATGCTAATAATTTTTTGGAGGCAAAAGTATGAAGCGTTTCACTTTATTTTTTTTAATGCTTATATTAACAAATTTGATTATTTATTCCGCACAAATAAATGTAAGAGCAGATGAAGTAAAAGGTGAAGAAAGTAGATACATACTGAAAAATAATGTCCTTATACAGAAAGAAGATCTCTCTATTTCAACGGATTTTGCTACCATTACACTCGTTAACGACGAGTGGCGAGAAGTAAACACCGACAAGGTTTATATAACTGCCGACACGTTTGAAGCCACATCCTCTTCTATGAACTTTGACCTTCAGACTGAAAAAGGAAAACTTTCAGGGAATGTTTTAGCTAAGATTTTTTTGGAAGAATCAGAGATCGAGATAAATTCTGACGAACTTCAGATTGATAACAATAACAAAAGATACGAGGGAAGATCTGAAAATATGGTTTTGATTAAAAAAGGAGATTATATAATAAACGCAAAATCCTTTGTTTTTGTTGAAAAAGAAAACTTGCTCACACTTTCCGAAAATGTACATATAGTCAATTCTGTGGAAAAAATTGATATGAAATCAGCATATGCCACATTCAATACCCAGACCAACGATATAGAAGCCCAGCAGGTTAATTTAATTTTGGAAGTAGCAGATGAGGAGGAATAGTTGTGAAAAAATTTTTTGTTGTTTTTTTCTTAGCTTCTCTATTTATTTCCGTCTTTTCGCAAACATATTATGAGATGGGTTTTTCTTTGCTGAATTATCCCGATGGTTTCAAATTTGCTTTAAGGAGTGGTTTGGAATCTGATTCCTTCAATTTTGATTTTGATCTTAGCCCAACTTTTGAAAACAAAACGTTGTCTCTAACTATGATTAGTGATATTTCTGCTAAAATTTTGGATATAAACCCGAACGCTTTTTTAGATGTTGGTTTATTATGGGTATACGGCGAAGAATTCCCAGGGACATTTGCATACGGAGGCTTTAATTTTAACTTCAATAACATTTTAGGAAAATTGTACGTGGGATACCCATTCAATGCTACTGAGGATCTTTTGAACTATTTTGCAATAAAATTGGGTTATGTAGTTCCAAAACCTGCTGATTTCGTCGATGATTTAAAGTTAGAGTTAAGGGTGGTAAATGGAAGGATTCACTTTTCAATCTTTTTAGTAGAACCTTTGTGAAATGAATAAAAATCAAGGGTTTCTACTGATAGAGAGTGTATTTGAGATTTTTATTGTTTCTTTAACAATGTTGATTGTAATAGGTACTTTTTCCGGTACATTGAACATTTTAAAAAGTTCACTGGAGGAAATGATTAATATAAATCTTATTTCAAATGCCATTATGGAAGTGATAGTTATCGCAAAAAATGAGATGACTAATGTGACCTCCTACGATTCCGATTCTTCAACCGTCTTAGGAAATTCATCTGATGGTGAAACAGTTGGTTTTTCCTACAATAGATTTGCACAAAAGATCAACCGTTACAAAGACTCGGGGTGGGATAAAGGATCTACATTAATTTCAGAAAATATAACTGCTTTTTCATACGATGGAAAATTTTTAAAGGTAACATGGAATGATGAGTATGAATTAAAACTTTTCATCCCTGGCCGTGTTACAAAGGAGCGCTAAATAAAGATGAGACTTAGGAGGAAAACATTAATCAATGGCAAATGAAATAATCGAAACATATAAAATTTTAGAAGAAAGAATAAAGTCAGAAAACATTCAAATATACTTTGATATGTTGGATTCTCCTTATCCTTCTTTTAAATCCAAGGCTATTCAGGAACTAACAAAGCAAAAAATTGATGCCCCAAGGATTAAAGAATACTTAAAAGATCCCGATAAAAATGTCAGATTTTCTGCATATAGGTACTTAGATAAAATGGGTCTTTTGGATGAGAATAATATAAAAGAAGCTTTGAAAGACATTTCAGCAAACCTCAGAAAAGAAGCAATCATCAGCTACATTCAAATGGGTATAAAACCTATAGAATTTATTTTGGAGTTTACCGAAGATCCAGATCCAATTGTTAGATATCAACTCATATCCACATTTTTGGAATTCTACCCAGAAGACTCAGAAAAAATTATTAGCAAAATGAAAAATGATCCCTACGTTAAGATAAAACAATTGATTTCAGCTTTGGAAAACATCTCTGAAACCTTAAAATCCGAACAAGTAGATAAAAGCGTTAAGGTTATGGCGCTAAGAAGATTTTATGAAAGAGACGATGCCTATACTTTTTTTAATTCACTAAAAGAAACATACTTTGATTGCAACAATGAAACTAAAGGTATAATAATTAAATTCTTTTCAGGTTTACCATGTGAAGTTATAAATAAATTCATAGAAAAAATCGTGCAAGAAGAAAAGGATATTCACATTCTTCAACTAACTGCAAATACCTCAAAGAAAGTTTGTGGAATTGATTTTGTTCCTACTTGGTTGATCGACAAATTGGTAAACAGCGAAGAGGCAAAAGTCGTAAAGTTTGGATTAAAGTTAGCTTCTGAAAAGGAAGATATGGGGTATGTGGAATTTTGTAGGGACTTGTTATCGGCAGTAGATGATGACTTAGTCATCGGAGCGAGTGATTATCTTATTTATTTTCAAGACTATATGCTTAAAGATTACGTTCCGAACTTTCTCAATTCATTGTCCTCCAAACGAATAAGGGAAGGATTAAAAATAATCAGAAAATTAAAGTTAGATAATTTTTTAGAAGAAATATCATTAATCGCTCTCAACAAAATGAATCCTATTTCCTTGAGAAAAGCCGCCGTCAATCTACTGAAATTTTTTAAAGCCAAAGATTATTGGGAAGTGCCAAATCAAATACTCAAAGACCCTTACGAAAACGGGAATTTAAAACTTGCTGCGTTAAATGCACTTCTACGTCTAAATGCGGAGATGGTAGTTAATTTTTAAAAAGATAATGACCACAATTTTTGAACCTCACTGTCTTGTTTGCAAAAAACCTATTGCCTTTGGAGAACTTATTTGCGACAATTGCAAAGAAAATCTTTATTCGCCTTCTCTTTCAGATGGTGCTTTTAAGGTTTATCATTATGGAAAATACGAGTACCCTTTATCTAACTTAATAAAAGAATTCAAATACAATTCACATCCAAAAATTGCACGGCTTTTGGGGAATATGTTAGCAAAGTTTTTTATAGATTTAAAATTTCCAGAACTAAATTATACTGTGTCATATGTACCTTCAAATTTCTCAAGTGTTCATGAAAAAGGCTTTGTACCTGCTCACTTAATTGCTAAGCATTTTTCAGACATCTTAGGCTTTCCCTTAATAAATCTCTTTTCCTCAAAAACTCTTAAAAGACAAGTTCAATTGGATTATAAAAAGAGAAATGAAAACGTTAAAAACAAGATAAAATTGATTCAGGATCCCCCAAAGAACATTATTATTATAGATGATGTGTACACTACAGGGGCTTCAATGAACGAAGTAGGTAATCTACTCATTAAGAAATGTGATGTTTTAGTTGGCATCACTGTAGCAAAAGCTTATAGGTATTCTTTTAATAAATCTTTATAGTTTTTTATATCACAGATTGCACCAACATATTTTAATTTTTCTGCTGAAAATGCATTCCCTAACTTTGCAGCTTTTATAGGATCCAAACCTATAATCGTTCCTATGTATAAACCTGACCAAAATGCATCCCCTGCTCCCGTTGTGTCTATTACCTCTTTTGCATAGGAGTCAAAATGAGTAATTTTTTTACCGTCCGAAAATACAAATCCCTTTTCACCTAAGGTAAGAATTACGTTTTTTACTCCCCATTCATGAAAAATATTTATGTATTCTTCTTCATTCTTATTTTCTTCGAAAATATGTGTACAATCATCTAAAGAAGGCTTAATAAAATCCACGTAAGGCATAATCAATTTTAGAACATCTTCTATTTCTAAGGATGTTTTCCACAAGATCTTTCGATAATTTGGATCAAATCCTATTAAAACATTATTATTTTTGGCAACTTTTAACAATTTAAGCGTGTTTTTTAGGTTTTTATCAGAAGATAATGACCAAGAAGAAAAATGAAAGATATTTGCTTTTTTCACAATATCAAAGAATGAATCTTGAATTTCTAAATTTAAAGAGGCAGATCTCAATGGATAAAATTCTGGAGATGATTTAGACTTCAAAACATAAACAATATCTGTAGAAAATCCTTCATCTTGTAAGATGCCTTTTATATCAACATTATAATTTTTTAATTGTTCAAGGATAAATTCTCCAAAAGGATCCTTACCTATCCTTGAAATTATAGCGGATTTAAAACCCTGTTTAGAGATATTAACAGCTATGTTACTGGGGGAGCCACCTAAAAATTTGTCAAAAGAAGTTGCATTTTTTAATCCTCTTACATAATCTTTAGAGATGAAGTCTATCAATACCTCACCAAACGAGACAAAATTAACCATACACTAATCCACCTTCTTTTTTTATCTTAGCTTATCGCTCCACTCTCCGCCTTATCTTTGAAAACTTCTTTTATTTCGCATAAGGCTATTTTTTATCGTCAGTTTTCAGGTAATGCAAAAGAATAGTATCTTCATTTAATTTTTTAAAATCATTCAGCTTGAAATTATATTTATCATTCACGTATTTGAAAATCGATAGATCACCTTCAATAATTACTGGTTCGATAGTTAGAAAGATTTCATCAATTAAATTTTTCTCTAAAAACAAGGAGTTTATCGTAGAACCACCTATTAATGCAACTTCAGGGTATCCTTTCTTCTCTAGTTTATCCAACAATATCTCTGGAGGATTATCTGTAAAGTAGAGATATTTGTCATATTTTAACTCAACTTCTTTATATTTTTCAGGATTTCCTGTCAACACAATATTAATTCTATTTTTTAAAGGAGATCCTATCTCTTCAAATGTTTTTCTCCCCATAAGTATTATGCCAATATCTTTGGTTATATTATAGAAATGTTCCTTATCTTCTGCTGAGGACCAACTTCTCTGAGAATCATCTGACATTCGGATTTTTCCATTGATACTTTGAACCATAATTAACTTTACTCTCATAAAATTAATCCTCCCCAAACTTAAATTCTCTTAAAATTAATATTTTTTAGAATTTACAAAACTTCTTACCGCCCTAAGCACCCTAGATTAGTTCGAAATGTTAAATTATTTTTGTTTTTTTAATAATAGTTATAACAGAATTTATCATTTTCAAGGAAAACTAAGATTTTTGGCTCTAATCGTCTTTATTCGGATTTAATTGGTTCTAACAGCTTCTAATTTCATATAATTACCTTTTGAGATGAAGGTTACATGTGATAAAATAATTAATGATTAATTTGTTTATTTAATTTATTATATCATATCAGGAGGTGGCAGTAGTATGAAAAAAGTAGTTGTTTTATTTGCTATATTGACGATGGTGTTGAGTGCCTTTTCTATTACCATTACAATGACAGCGGGTGCAGTAGGAAGGGAATTAGAAGTTCTCAATGAACAAGTTGAGATGTTTATGAAAGAAAACCCAGACATAACGGTAAATGTTCTTCCAATGCCCAACAGCTCTACGGATAGGCACGATCTTTACGTTACTTACTTAGCTTCAGGTACACCGGATCCAGATGTATTAATGCTTGACGTTATCTGGCCAGCAGAATTTTCGCCATTCTTAGTAGATTTGACTGATGACTATGATTATTTTGGACTTGATGGATTTTTCCCTGGAACCGTTGCTTCAAATACCGTCGATGGCAGTTTGGTTGCAGTTCCTTGGTTTACTGATGCAGGTATTCTTTATTACCGAAAAGATTTGTTGGAAAAGTACGGTTACGATGTTCCAGAAACATGGGATGAACTTTATACAATTGCAAAAGATATATCCCAGAAAGAAGGAATCGAAGGTTTTGTATGGCAAGGAGCCAGGTATGAAGGTTTAACTTGTGACGTTATGGAATTCGTCCATAGTTTTGGTGGAGAAATAATGAAAGATGGAGAAGTTGTCGTTGATGATCCTGAATATTACGATAACAATGTTGCAGCAATAACCTTTATGGATAAATTAATAGAAGATGGCGTAAGTCCAAGGGGAGTAACTACCTACATGGAAGAAGAAGCTAGAAGAATTTTCCAAAATGGTGACGCAGTTTTTATGAGAAACTGGCCATACGCATGGTCCTTAGTTAACGCTCCCGAGTCACCAGTTGCTGGAAAAGTTGGTATAACGGTTCTTCCAAAAGGGCCCGAACCAGATGGAAGGAATTCTGCTACTTTGGGTGGATGGAACCTTGGTATAAACGCAAACTCTTCTGCTGCAGAGGTAGAAGCTTCTAAAAAACTGATCAAATTCTTGCTTAGTAAAGAACAACAAGTTTACAAAGCGGTTTATTCAGGTCAAACACCAACTATGATCGAAGCATACAACGATCCAAGAACTATTGAAGCAAATCCTTTCTATGCTGATCTTTTAGATGTTTTCTTGAATGCTGAACCAAGACCAATTTCTCCAATATATGCTGAAATTTCTTACGAGATACAAGTTGCTGTTCACGAAGTTCTAACGCAACAAGCTGAACCTGAAGATGCTCTAAACAACTTAGCAGAAAATCTCAAATCTATAGTTGAATGAAAAAGAAGAATTTGATATAATTTTCATAGGTGGGCGGTAAACGGAGTTCCTCCGTCTACCGCCTTTCTGTATAATATAGTAGACTATAATTAGGGGGTGCGTTAATGAAAGTAAAAGGTACGTATAAGAGATCCGATATCTGGCTTGCCTTTTGGCTCATTATTCCAACTTTAATTGCTATCGGTATTACCGCCTTCTATCCTCTAGGACAAACTCTTTATGATAGTTTCTTCAAATGGTCTCTCAGACCAGGATTTGAAAGAGAGTTTGTAGGATTTCAAAATTATGTCAATTTGTTTCAAGATCCAAGATTTTTGAGTTCTTTGTGGAATACAATTTATTTCACTTTTTTTTCTGTACTTATAGAATTCCTTTTGGGATTAGGAACAGCTTTAATATTGAATGCGGATTTTAAATTGAGAGGTTTGGTAAGAGCAGCAGTTTTAATACCATGGGCAATACCTACAGCGGTCTCTTCCCAAATGTGGAAATGGATGTATAATGATCAATATGGTGTAATAAGTTTAATGCTATATAATCTAGGAATACTTGAGGAAGGTACCCCCATTCTAGGAACTCCAGGTATGGCTATGGCTGCGATTATAGGCGTTGATGTCTGGAAAACTACTCCATTTGTTGCTCTTTTACTCCTTGCAGGACTTCAAATCATACCTAATGAGTTATACGAAGCAGCTAGAATTGACGGCGCCACTATATGGAAGCAATTCACTTCTATCACTTTACCTGTGTTAAGGCCTACGATTGGTGTAACGTTGATCTTCAGAACTTTGGACGCTTTGAGGGTTTTCGATATTGTTTACATCATGACACAAGGAGCCGTGGGAACGGAAACTCTCGCAGTTTACAATAGGTCACTTTTAATGGATAATATCTTCTCTCCAAGAGGTTTGTTTGGTTATGGCTCTGCATTATCGGTTGTAATATTTTTGATAATTGGTATATTTACAATAATCTATATGCGCTCGTTGAACATTAAATTAGATTGAGGAGGGCAAAAATATGAGATGGGGAATGCGAGCAAAAAGAAATACTCAACGTACAATTTTATATATTCTGGTTATATTGATGGTTATCTTTTACATTTTCCCTTTCTATTGGGCAATTAAAAGTTCTTTTACTGCCGATCAGTACCTTTTTACAAAAAACATTACACTCTGGCCTCAAGGTTTTACCTTTGAAAACTATATAAAGGTTTTCACAGAGAGACCTTTTGGATTAAATATATTAAATTCTATTATAGTTGCTGGAGCTACGACTATTTTCTCAATAATCGTTGGTTCTTTTGCAGCCTACGCAATAGCTCGTTTAAAGATTCCTGGGAAAGGGCCTTTGATGTTACTGATACTTGCGGTAAGTATGTTCCCTCAAGTTTCTATATTGGGTGGCCTTTTTCAGTTGCTCAGAAATTTAGGATTGATAAACACTTATGCTGGGTTGATAATCCCATATATTGCATTGAACTTGCCTTTAACAACGTGGATTTTACAAAATTTCTTCAGAGAGCTTCCCAAAGAGATAGAAGAATCTGCTTATATAGACGGATGTTCTAAATTTGAAACTTTGTGGAGAATTGTTTTGCCTCTTTCCGCTCCAGGTTTGGTCACGACTGGTTTGTTAGCTTTTATTCAAGCTTGGAATGAGTTCTTATTTGCTCTAACTTTTATGCAAACTCCTGAAAAATACACAGTTCCTGTGGCAATTGCTATGTTTACAGGTAAAACCTTCTACGAAGTTCCTTGGGGACAACTAATGGCGGCGTCTGTAATAGTTACGATGCCTTTAGTTATTTTAGTTTTAGTGTTCCAAAACAGGATAGTTCAAGGTTTAACGGCCGGTAGCGTAAAAGGATGATGTAGATGAAGTTTTTATTCGGTACAGACGGCATAAGAGAGGTCGTTAATGAAAAGCTGACCGTTGACTTGGCGATGAAACTCGGAAACGCACTTGCTAACCTTTTTGGTTCAGAGTATAAAAAATTGTATATTGCAAGAGACACACGAAATTCAGGAAAGGTATTGGAAATGGCTTTAGCTTCTGGAGCATTGGTAGGTGGAATGAATGTAGAGTCATGTGGAGTTCTGACTACACCAGGATTAGCATTTATAACGAAAATAGAAAAATCTATAGGTGTTGTCATTTCTGCATCTCATAATCCTCCAATGTACAACGGATTAAAAGTTTTTTGTGAAGGATTTAAAATTTCAGATGAAACAGAAGAAAAGTTAGAAGAAATAATTTTGAAAGGTCTACTTAAATACAGTGATTATAGAGATATTGGAAGATACATAGAAGACTCTTCAAAAAAAGAATATGTTGATTATGTGGTTTCTCTATATAAAAAGAACTTACAATGTAATGATTTAAAAATTGCTGTTGATGTCGCTAACGGAGCTGCTGGAGCGATAATAAACGATATATTTGGTGAACTTAACTTGAATTATACGGTATACCAAAATGCCCCAGATGGTTTCAATATCAACGAAAACTGTGGTTCTACATCACATCAAACATTATCTAAAATCGTTAAGGAAGAAAAATATGACTTTGGCATCTTGTTCGACGGAGATGCAGACAGATGCCTTTTTATAGATCGCTTCGGTAATCTCGTAGATGGTGATGTTTTGATGGCTATCAACGCTCTGAAATTAAAGGCTCAAGAAAGACTAAAAAACAAAATTGTTGTTTCAACAATTATGAGTAATTTAGGTTTGGAAGAGTATTTAAAGAAAAATGAAATACATCTTATACGTACAGACGTAGGAGATAAATACGTTTTGGAAAAAATGCTACAAGAAAATGCTACAATCGGTGGTGAGCAATCAGGACACATTATATTTCTTGATAGATCCACTACCGGCGACGGAATAATTACCGCTTTAGAGACTTTGGAAACGCTGAAATATTTTTCTAAGTCTCTTGATAATTTTCTTCAAGAAATTCCTAAATATCCACAACACTTGGAAAACGTTACAGTAAAAGATAAAGTAAAAATCATGAAGGACAGCAGAATTGAAAATTTAATAAGAAAATATGAAAGTATTGAAGGATTCAGAATTGTAGTCAGACCTTCAGGAACTGAACCAAAAATAAGAATCATGACAGAAGGGTCCAATGAAGAAACAATTAAAACATGCGTCACAGAATTTAGCCAACTTATACAAAGTATTGATAACGAGTGAAATAGTTTAAAAAAAACGGGGTTAGTGTTAAAAAGCCCCGTTTTTTAATCGATTATTCTGGTTTACCTATAGAAGAATTGAACAACGTACCTCACATTATTTCTATAAACTATCAATGCCACATAACTGTTCTTTTCAACTGAGGAAGCTATTTTTTCCCAGTCAGCTACGTTCTGTATGTCGTAATACACTCCATTAACCGCTATCTCTGTAATAACATCACCTGCTCTTAGCCCAAGCGCGTAGGTATCGTCTTGTATTTCTTCAACAATGACTCCTTGAATGCTACTTCTTATACTGTATTTTTGTCGATCTTCTGAAGTTATATCCTTAACTACGATTCCAAAATAGGCTTCTACGACTTCAGGCGTTTGGCTCCCCAAAGTTACATTGAAAGTAATCCTTTCTCCAAACCTATCGACAACAACCTCTACAGTATTCCCTGCTGGATAAGTAGCCAACAATGAAGTTAAATCGTCTGTATTTTCAATTTTTTTACCGTTCACTTCAACTATTACGTCATTCACTTTTATACCTGCTTTCTCAGCTGCTCCTCCTGGTACCAAATCTTGGACATAGGCTCCTTTGTCTACTTTTAACCCCAAAGATTTTTTCAATTCTTCAGTTATATCGCTGATGTATACACCTAAATAAGCTCTTTGAAAGGTCCCTGTTTCCATTACAGAATCAGCAAATCTTTTCGCTATGTTAATAGGAATGGCGAACCCTATGTTCACGCTTCCTAAC
Source organism: Petrotoga sp. 9T1HF07.CasAA.8.2 (assembly GCF_002895585.1). Classification (NCBI taxonomy): domain Bacteria; kingdom Thermotogati; phylum Thermotogota; class Thermotogae; order Petrotogales; family Petrotogaceae; genus Petrotoga; species Petrotoga sp. 9T1HF07.CasAA.8.2. Next base: position 80,625 of record NZ_AZRI01000014.1, read on the forward strand.
TGAGGATCTACTGCGATTGCAGTGTTGATCCCAATGACTTCCCCATGTATATTCAGTAAGGGACCTCCACTATTACCTGGATTAATAGTTGCATCCGTCTGTATTAAATCAACATAATTCCCATTTCCATCCGGTTTTGGAATGCTCCTATTGGTTGCACTTATAACCCCTGCCGTAACAGTATTTTGTAAACCCAGTGGATTGCCTATAGCTATAGCATCTTCTCCAATCCTAATCTTGTCTGAATCACCTAAAGGTAGCGTTGGTAGATCTTCGTCAGCACTTATTTTTATTATTGCTAAATCGAGATCTTCATCACCACCTACCAACTCGGCGTCATAGTCCTTTCCATTCGGCAAGGATACAGATATCTTTTCTGCACTATCTATCACATGGTAATTTGTCAATATATAACCTCTTTTATCGAAAATAAAGCCAGACCCCACTCCTTTTGTTTGATACTCTGGCATTTGTTGACCAAAAAATCTTTCAAAAAAATCTTGAATGTATGGGTCCACAGGAACTGGAGCTGAACGAGTGGATTCAATATTTACAACCGCTGGAGCAGCCTCTTCAACCACGTTAACTATGGGGCTTTCGTATCCTTCATTCACAATTGAAAACGAAGATATGGAAAGCAAAAATACTGTCAAAATCAAAACGATAGATTTTTTCATACTAGCACCTCCGATTATTCTATTTACTTAAATTATAAACCAACTTCTTAAAAGAAACTTAAAAGCTTGAATTTTCAGTTTTGTTGTTTCTATTGTTTTCTACTACCTGGTTTTACTAATTGTAAACCTTGGATACATACAGGGCAGTTTTCTGAGGAGTAGGTAGCAGCTTGTATCTTAACTAGAGATATGATTTCTCTGTTTTCTAAAACAATTTTATCAGATCTATTGACGATACAGGCGAATGAAGTCACGTATCCTCCGTTACTTTCAACCAATTTTGCAACTTCCAGTGTGGATTTTCCTGTAGTTATTACATCTTCTACTATTAGTATTTTGCTGTTATTATTGATGACCTGATCTCTACGTAAACTCATGTTTCCCATTTCATTTCTCTCTGCGAATAAAAATGGGACTTTTAAAGCTCTCGCCACTTCGTATCCTATGATAATTCCTCCCAATGCGGGGGAAACAACGTAGTCTATTTTTGAGGCTACTTTATCAGCAATTAATTTGCCAAGAAGTTCCGAATACTCTGGATATTTAAGAACTTTTGCACATTGAATATATGTGTCTGAATGTAATCCGGAAGATAATAAAAAGTGCCCCTTTAAAAAGGCCCCGGTGTCTTGCAGTATTTTTAATACTTTAGTTTCATCATTTTTTGTGTTATCTATCATTAAGATTTTTACCTCCTGGTATCTCTATTTTATATACTCTAAAATTATGTTAGCGCCCCTTTGCCCGATCGTTAAGGGGAACCCCCTTAAAAACCCCAAATCAAGGTCAAATCATTTAAAAACATTGTTTGCATACTGCAGCAAACCCCCACCCAATTTTTATTTCTAAAGAATTTATCTCTATTTTAAAAATTCGAAAATCTTATCATAAAATTTATTTTTATTGTAAATGCATTCAAATAACTCATGTTTACCTTTGGAAAAAGAAATTTTGGAAATGTTTGAATTCTTTATCTTCTTATACTCTTCGATGTTGACTATTTTATCTTCCTCTCCAAAAAGCAACAATGTGGGAATATCAACCTTTTCGATTTCATTCAATGCAATATCAGCTTCGTCAAACATTTGTCGAGCAGTTCGAACAGTTATTTTATCGTGTACCAGGGGATCTTTTTCATAAAATTCACAAGCTTTTTCATCCGTCGATAGATCATAAGGATTTATCCGATTTGAAAAGGAAAGGGTAGGAAATATTGAGAAAAGGTTTAAAAGCCAACTCAGTTGTTTAATATCACCCAAGGCAGGAGAAGAAAGTATAAGTTTTTTCGGTTTTTTCTCTGTTATTTCAACAAATCTTGTGGCGACCAACCCACCAAGAGAGTGTCCGAATAGAATATATTCTTCTTGAACATAATTTTCCAAAAAAGAATAAACTTCGTAAAAATTCTCTATATCACCTTTTTTCCCAGAAGTATAACCGTGCCCGGGAAGATCAAAGGTATACACAGCAATCCCTTTTTCATTTAATTGCTTAATGAAATTCACGTATCTTCCAGAATATTCTCCGAGACCGTGAATCAGATATAAAGTTTTATAGTTATAAGTGTTTGGCATGTAGTATCTATGATATATTTTCATAAACAAATTATATCACAGTTCACAAAGCTTTTTGATTTTCTATCGCTTCCATTATTTCATCATTAGTTTTATGCTTTCGTAATAAACTCAAGATGAATTCCAAGGCTTCTTTTGGGGACATATCGTTAATGAACTTTCTTAGAATGATTGTATTTTTCATCTCATCAGGACTATATAACAATTCTTCTTTTCGGGTACCCGATAATTTTAAGTTTATGGCAGGAAATATTCTCTCATTAGACATTTCTCTAGCTAACACCAGTTCCATATTTCCTGTACCTTTAAATTCTTCAAATATCACTTCATCCATCTTCGATCCTGTTTCTATTAATGCAGTGGCTAAAATAGTAAGACTACCGCCTTCTCTAATCTTTCTTGCAGCACCAAAAAATTTCTTTGGGAAAATTACAGCGGCAGGGTCAAGACCTCCACTCAGCAATTTCCCACTGGATGGTACATAAAGGTTGTATTCACGTGCAACTCTCGTCAAACTATCAACAAGGACAACTACATCGTGGCCAAACTCAACCAACCTCTTAAAATGTTCCAAAGCCATTTCTGCGATTCTTATTTGATTTTCTGGGTCCATATCGAACGGTGCTGCTATGACGTTAGCATCTACTGTATCACGAATATCCGTTACCTCTTCAGGTCGTTCGTCTATTAAAAGTATGTACCTTCTAGTATCGGGGTAATTTTCAGCAATGGAGTTAGCAATATCTTTTAACAGCGTGGTTTTACCAGCCTTAGGAGGAGCAACTATTAAACCTCTTTGCCCAAAACCTATAGGAGAGAATAGATCAATAATTCTGGAACTGTATGGTGCGTTTTTATGTTCCAAAACCATTCTGGTTTTGGGATACTCGGGAGTCAAATTTTCGAAAGAGACTCTATCCCGAGCGTTTTCGGGAGGTAAAGAATTTACCGCTTCTACTCTTAATAAGGCAAAAAATCTTTCACCTTCTTTTGGAGGTCTTATTTGACCAGCTATTATGTCTCCCGTGAAAAGGTTGAATTTTCTAATCTGTGATTGAGAAACATATATATCATCGGTTCCAGGCAACAACGAGTTGTCTACGCTTCTCAAGAAACCGTAACCATCCGGCAATACTTCCAAAATTCCTTCATAGAAGAAGTATCCGATTGATTCAGTTTGCTTTCTTAAAATAGCAAACTTTAATTCGCTTTTTGTCATCTTGGAATAATTTGATATTTCGAGTTTACGAGCTAATTCGTATAATTCTTTTCTGGTCATTTCGTTTAATTTAGCCATATTAATTTCAATGGCTTGGATATTATCCCTACTTTGTTTCTTTGATACTAAATTGTTAGTATTTTCATCCATGTGAATCCTCCTTATTACCTTTAGTTTTGGCTGTGCTATTTAACCGTTTTAAAAGTAGATTTTTTCTTTTTTTAGCGCCGATCGTTAAGGGGAACCCCCTTAAAAACCCCAAATCAAGGTCACAATCATTTAAAAACATTTTTTGCACACTGCAGCAAACGCAGCCTACCCTTCTAAGGAAAGTAGTTTTACCCTTTCATTGCGAAGCTCAACCCACAAATTATCCTTTATAAATGTAGGCATTTGACTTCTAGAGTAAGAATATAACATACAGATCATAATATATTAATGAATTTTGTGTGGATACCACAACATAAGAATGAAGTAATCCCTCAAAAGCAAAAAGGGTTAAAATCAAAAATAGTATTGTGAGGAGAACAATAAACGTTCTTGGGAGAATCTAAAAGAAGTTCAATCGTAATTCAGAAAATATAATATAAAAAATTATCAAACACGATAAAACTTTTTAAAAGCCAAGCAATTTATTTTAAGACATTAAGAATCGACTTTGAAAGAAGTTACGCCTGGAGCTAAGACTTTGCTTTCGGTACCTCGATTTTCAAGTAGGTTTCCATGTTTATCTAAAAGTATTTCCCCATCAAAATTTTCTTTGAGGGCATATTCTAAAGATATGAGCCCTATTTCCAATTGTTCTTTTTCAGGTTCCTTGGTAGTAATTTTTTGAAGCAACAAACCCGGATAGGCAAGAATTTTTCCTATTTTTGTGTCGATGATTTTTGCGGTGAACCTTTGAAATTCGTAAGCTAAGCCTGCAACTAATGGAAGAAGCACTATTCTAGATATTACTTTCTGTAAAGTTGAATTGAAGCCTAATCCTCCCGTTATGGCAAAAACAATAATCGAAGCAAAAACTGTAATTATCAAGAAACTAGTACCACATCGAGGATGTAAAGTTGTGTATTTTCGGGCGTATTTGACCTCTAAAGGTTCGTTGTTTTCGTAGGTATATACACTTTTGTGTTCGGCTCCGTGGTACTGAAAAACCCTTTTTATATCTTTCATGAAAGAAATACCCCAGATGTAGGCGACAACCAAAAACGCTCTTATAAAACCTTCAACAAATGCAAACCAAAATTCAGATTTAATATTGAAAGGTCTGGTTAAAAATACAGGTAAAACACCAAACCCTAATGTTGCAACTGCAACCGCAAGCAATATGGCGATAACCATATCTTTTGTAGTTAATTCTTCATCTTCTTCTCCAGATACTTTAGCCGAATAAGATAATGCGTTCATACCAATTATCATTGAATGTAGCAATACAAAAAAACCTCTTATAATGGGTATTTTTTCCCAAATTCCCCATGAGTTATCCTTTAATCTTTTAACTGCAATACTTCCGTCTTTTCTTTTTACCGCGACTACGGTATTTATTCCTTTCATCATTACGCCTTCGATAACCGCTTGTCCACCTACTGTTTTAGGTTTTGGTTTCACTAGATTGGATCCTCCTTAAAATTTCTTCTGCAACACCTTGTTCAGTGACTACATAGTAAAATTTTATAGCCTCTTTGTCTATTCCATTGTTCTTATTAAGCACTTGAGACGCCTTTCTTCTCAATTTGTACCTTTCATCATTATTCAATTTTGTAATGTCTTTTATTATATCAAAAAGGTGCGTGTTTTGTGAACACGCTTCAATGATTTCCAATATTGCTTTCTCATTTTCATTCATTTTTACTGTTGAGAATATTCTTCTGGGGAAATACTTTCAGAAACCCTTGCAACGACTTTAAACTTAATACCAGTTCTTTTTTCTGAACCTACTTCAACCTCCACAAAACCAGGGATAACGTATATCTCCTTGCCTTTAGCCTCGATAAATCTCTTTGCAATGGCAATAGCCTTCACTGCTTGATTAACCGCTCCAGCTCCAATAGCTTGTAGCTCAACCTCGTCTGTTTTTGACAGAACTCCTGCTATAGCTCCAGCAACTTTGTTCGGTGCAGATGAATGACTGACTTTCAACACTTCCATGTCTTGGCTCCTCCTTTGTGGACAGGCTATATATATTTATTCTATCATAAATTTTAATAATGTCAAAGAAAAAATTGAAAAAAGAATATCTAAATGATATAATTGATAGAAGAAACAGCCTCACGGCAAGTAAGGAAACAGCCTCACGGCAAGTAATGAAGTTAATATTTACTGCATTATTTTAAGGGAAAACGGTGAAAATCCGTTACGGTCGCGCCACCGTAATCGGGGACGAAACTTACAAAAAGCCACTGGAGAGATCCGGGAAGGCGTAAGGAGTAGAGTGATCCGAAAGTCGGGAGACCTGAATAATGCTGTTTTTTCTATCTCTTCGCGCCAAAGAGATAGAAAAAATGTTTAAATGGCGCTAATTTATACAAGGAGGCCATTTGGTATGAGGAAGGTGTTATTTACTTTTTTTACAGTTTTGTTGTCGGTTGTTTTGAGCGCTGAGTATTTATTGGTGGACGACCTTGGAAGATTAGTTCCTTTTGAAGAGGAGGTCAACAGGGTTATTTCCGCCGCACCAGCTGTATCTGATTACATCAAATATCTAGGTTTAGAGGACAAAGTTGTGGGCGTTACAGATTGGGATATTAACATTGATGCCGAGAAAATTGGTAATTTAGTACCTTTAAACCTGGAGAAAATAGTTTCTTTAAGTCCTGATGTTGTATTTTTAACCGGAGGATTTCAAGAGCCTGAGATTAGTAGGTTGGAAAGGTACAATATTAAATCGTTGGTGATTAATCCAGTGAGTTTCAACGATATTTACAGGGAAATTGTATTAATTGGCAGTATTTTGGGGGAAAGAGAAAAAGCCCAGGCTCTTTCAAATGAACTGAGGCAAAGTGTTTTAAATATTGCCAAAAACTCTTTCACTTGGAAAGATAAACCAAAAGTTTTATATTTAATGGTTCAAAATAATGTATCTGAAATTTGGACAGCAGGAACCGGTTCATATATAAATGAGTTAATTGCCTACGCTGGAGGATTAAATTTAGCCGCTCCATATACTGGGAACAATGGTTTTTTACTGGTTGGACCTGAATTCGTCGTTGCTCAAAATCCTGATATAATAATTGTTTCCTCGTATTATGAAGGCGACGAAACCTCTAAAAATACTATCTTAAATGCCGAACAGTTTAAAAACGTAAAAGCTGTTAAAGAAGGAAAAATAGTAATGGTCGATGGTAACAAAATGCATCAAGCTTCTCCATCATTGATCGATATACTTGAACAATTATACGAGTATTTTGGTGAAAATAGATGAAACAGATCAAAAAACGAGGGGAGTTCCCCCTTGTTTTATTTCTCATAATCTCGAGCTTTTTATTAATTTTACTTTTCACATCCTTTGGGAGTGTCAAGGTTCCCGTTAAAGACATTTTCACCTCTTTAATAGCTAAAAACAACAACGATATTTACAACAATTTGATTTTAAACATAAGGCTTCCAAGAGTGGTTGGAAGTTTTCTTGTTGGAAGCATATTAGCAGTTTCCGGGAATGTTTTACAATTGGTAGTACAAAATCCCCTCGCAGATCCATACATTTTAGGAATCTCGTCAGGGGCAAGCTTTGGTGCTGTGTTATACACCGCGTTGAGCAGTATTTATGGTCTTTCTCTTTTTCTCGGACTGGAAACTTTTTCTTTTCTTTTTGGTATCTTAGCGACATTTATTGTTTTAATATTGGCTCGACAGGGTAAAAAACTCCCTGTTTTATCTCTAATACTAAGCGGGGTGATAATTAGTTTTTTGTTTAATTCTTTTACAACACTTTTTACCGTGATGTATTGGGGAAACTTAATTCACGTCAATACATGGTTGATGGGAAGTACAGCAGATTTAATTTGGAGCGACAATTTTAAATTTATTTTTACACTTATCTTTCAATTTATTTTAGTTTTATTATTTTCTAAACAACTGAACGTCCTTTCTATGGGGGATGACATGGCTGTATTCTCAGGGATAAACCCCGATAGATTGAAGCTTTTTTTGATTGTAATAAACGTTTTTGCAGTATCTTTTACTGTGTCGCAGGTAGGAATAATTGGTTTTGTAGGACTTATTATCCCTCATATAGTTCGAATGATTAAAGGGCCGTACTCGTTTGTTTCAAATTTGTATTCACTCTTCATTGGAGGAATGTTTTTAATGTCTGCCGATTTTGTTTCCAGAACACTATTTGCTCCAACAGAACTTCCTATCGGTGTAGTGACCTCAATAGTAGGTGCTCCAATTTTCATTTTTGTAATGAGGAGAAAAGAGAAAATATGATAACATTTAACAACGTCCGTTTCACTTATGGAAATGGCTTTTTTTTGAAAATCGATGATTTAAAAATAATAAAAGGAGATATTATTTCTATAATTGGTCCCAATGGAGCGGGTAAAAGTACTCTGATCAAGATTCTTTCAGGGATCATCAGAAATTACAAAGGAGAAATAATACTAAACGATAGTGAATTAAAGAATTATTCTAACAAAGAACTATCTAAGAAGGTAGCAGTTGTACCCCAAGAATTCAACACCGCTTTCGATTACGATTTGGAAAGTATCGTTTCAACGTCAAGAATACCTTTCTCAAAGAGAATAAGCTTTTTTGAATCCGAACAGGACAAGAGGATTATCGATGAAGCCCTTCAAACTGTTGGACTAATAAATTATAAGAACAAGCCATTTTCATCTATGTCTGGAGGAGAAAAGCAAAAAGTTATGATAGCTCGAGCAATTGCCCAAAGAACTCCCATATTGCTTTTGGATGAATTCTCTTCGCATTTAGACCCAGGTTATACCCAAAGTCTTTTGAAATTAGTTAAGGAAATGGTCACCAAAGAAAAGAAAACGGTCCTAGCAGTATTTCATGATGTGAACAATGCTGCATTATTCTCCGATAAAATAATCATTATGAAGGATGGAACTGTTAAATATTCAGGTACACCGGCGGAGGTGTTAACTGAATCCATCATGGGGGAAATCTTTGAAATGGATGCTTATATTATAAAACATCCGATAAAAAAAGTCCCTCAAATTTTATTCAAATAAGGTGTGAAAAATGGCTACTATCGACGTAATCGGTGGGATTTTTTTAGACATTTATATACTTAAAAATGATGGTTTTCACAATTCTGAAATTTTACAACTTCCGGGAGGATCGGCACTAAATGTGGCTATCGGTCTTTCTCAATTAGGCCATAATGTGAGGATGTTCGGTAATGTGGGAAAAGATTTCGTTGGAGAGTACTTGTTGGAAAAACTATCCTTTCATTCTGTTAATGTTGAATGGATAAAGATGGTTGATAAAAACACTGCTACTTTTATTACATTAAATGAAAAACCAATTGCAATAGATAGAAGAATAAATGATTTAGATTTGTTTATACCAAAGAATAAATCAGAGTATCTCTTCATCACTACCGAAACTAATGAACGAATAATAAACAGCGATATTTTTCTGAATTACAAAAAAATCTTTTTTGATATAGGTCCCAGGCCAAAGTTAATAGATAAAAGGTGTGAAAATGTGTTTTTTATTGGTAACGAAAAAGAGTGTGAAAATTTTCTGTTTACCTGTGATGTTGTGAAGATGGGAGAAAAAGGGGCCAAATGGGGTGAAAAAATAGTAGCATTATCTGGCCAAAAGGCTTCATATGAAATCGGTATGGGTGACGTGTTTGATACAGTCTTAATAGACGGAATTTTGAATAATTTAGAGAAAGAACAAATTCTACAAAATGCCGTGGACGCTACTCAGAAAATCTCAGAATACTTAGGAGCTTACAACAAAATTATCAATATGAAGTTTAAATAATAATATTATTGACTTTTAGATGCTAAAGCTTCCTTCTTCTCACCGTATTCTATCACGTCTTTTAACGTAATTTTAGATAGTTCATTGAATATTGCATTTTGTACCCTTTTCCAGACAAATTCGACAGGACAATTTTTTTGATTTTCACATTCACCCTCGGAAATACAATCATACGAGTTCAACGGCACTTCTAAGACCTCTACAATTTCCGAAAGGACGATTTCTTCAGGTGCTTTTGTAAAATAAAACCCTCCAAATTTACCTTTTTCCGAAGAAACTATATTGGCTTTTTTTAACTCGGCAAATATCTTTGCCAAAAATTCTTGAGAAATACCAGAACTTTCAGCAATCTTCGCTATTGAGATTTTGTTGTTTTTCTCATCTTCGTTTCTGTTTTGAAGTTTATACATTTCATACAAACCACGTATGGCATAACAACTTTTTACTGTTAACGACATTAAACTCCTCCGCCTTTATTTTTTTTATAGTCCCTTGAAGAATTCTAAGACCCTTTTAAGCACCCCTTCGCCCCGCTCCCCACCCATAAGGAAAAGGTTTTATTATTTTGACCCAAACCCAGAAAATCATAGGAGTCTTTACCTTTTCGCTCCTCTATCTGCTCTAACAGAAAACGGCATTCTTTTCACAATCATCGGTATAAATAACAGTTGAAGAATTATACCTGGAATCCCGAACACATAACTCATCAAAATTGAAGTTAAAGGACTAAGGTTTATGTTAAGTATTAGTCCTATGGTGTAATAAGCTATCATATATACACCTCTACCTATCAACATTGATACTATAAGATTAAAATATATGTTTTTCTTATTTAAAAGTCCTGATATAAAACCGTAGGTTGCAACTTCTATAGTCATAAATATAAAAACAGGGAATGGTGGCATACCAAAAAGCAAGAAATTTAAAACAGGCATCAAAGCCCCTACAAGTAATCCAATCGTTGCCCCTTCCATGATACCAGCCATTAAAGCAACAAAATGCAACGGTAAGATTATTGTTCCCAGCATTGGATTGCCAATACCATGAACCAAAAAAGAAAAAATAACAACACCCAATGCTATATATACAGGCGATCTTGCGACTCTTCTTAGGGTTGTCTGACGAGCAGTAGTGTTTTCCATCTAAATCACTCCTATTTTGATGTATGAGCTAAATTGTAATTAAATTTTTGAACGTATAACTGTTTTGTTTTGAAAAAGGTACTACTTGAAACAAATCCATGTTGAAACAAAATTCCAGATCATCTTTGAGCCCAAGGTTTTTAAGCCTTTTGGCATGATCGGAATTCATAATTAAACTTCTCTTGCTATTTGTTAAATTTAAAGATACTTTTGCGCCATCGTTCAAGTGGTAAGTTTGCTTTTCGATGATTCTTTGAACAAATAATCCAGCTAAATATGAATCTTCTAAAGAAACGACCCCATTGGTACCAGAGCACACTATGCCAATATTTTGAAAATCCCTCTGTATTATGAAATCTACGACAGAAGAGAAATTTAGCAACGAAAGGGCAATCGTATCCCCAAGTTCGTTTATTTTTTTCATAGCTTTAGATCCGTTGGAAGTGGTTAGTACAATCGATTTTTTCCTTATTTTATCAGAATTATTTAAAAATTCCAACGGAGAATTGCCAAAATCAAAACCTTCTAACTTTATAGCCCCTCGTTCTCCAGCGAGTAAATATCCCATATTTTTCAATTCTTTTGCCATGTTGATGTCGTCTGTTACAAAAATTTCTTCAGCACCACAATGTAGTAATGCTGATATGCTAGAAGTAGCCCTTAAAAGATCGATAAGGACATAGATCTGATGATTTTTTATATTCTCATTCGGTAGAAAATAGACATTCAATTCTCGTTCAAAAAGACTTTCTTCTGTTATCTTAATCGATCTCCTTTTCTTCTGGAGTGAGATAGGTTTCTAGCCCATAATATTCGAGATGCCACGTTTCGTTTAAAGAAGCTAAAACGTATCTATAATCTCCTTCATATATAACGTGTGAGACAGACGTATTGTCAACTCTAAAAGAAGTGTGTTGATTAAGTGGAATATTGAGAATCCATGAAATAATGGTCCTAATGGTTAAACCATGTGCAACTACCACTATTCTATCCTCTAAGTTATGCTCCTTAACTATCCTTTTTATTGCCCTTACCGCTCTTCTTTGAACATCACCTAAAGCCTCAACACCTTCCACCAATGCCCAGATATCTTTATGCCAATATTCTAATTCTTCTTTGTAATTAAGAAGTATCTCTTCTAACTTTTTCCCATCCCAACTTCCTATATTACATTCGTTCAAATCAGGATCTTTTACTATTTGCAAATTGTGGTATTGATTGATGATTTCTCCCGTTTTAATAGCTCTTTTTAGAGCGGATGTATACATTGCATCTATTTTCATATCTTTAAATCTTTCTGCGGTTGCCTTCGCCTGACTAATTCCTTCTTCATCAAGCTCTACGTCTCTTTGGCCTTGCCAAATTCCCATTTTGTTCCAAAGTGTAGCTCCATGTCTTACTAAATAAATATCCAAAACTCAAACACCTCCAATTATTCCCATTCTATTGTAGCAGGGGGTTTTGATGAAATATCGTAAACCACTCTTGTAATTTCTTCAACTTCGTTGGTTATTCTGCTGGAAACTAAGTCCAAAATTTCAAAGGGAACCTTAGACCAATCTGCAGTCATTCCTTCCACACTATCAACGGATCTTAAAGCTGCCACATAGCCATAACTTCTTTTATCCCCAGTTATACCAACTGTTTTTACCGGTATTAAAACAGCGAAAGCCTGCCATACTTTATCGTACCAGCCTGTTTCTTTAAGGGTGTTTATAAAAATATTGTCTACCTTTTTTAAAATGGTGAGTTTTTCATCGTTTATTTCTCCCATGATTCGAATCGCCAATCCCGGTCCTGGAAATGGATGCCTGTACAGTATCTCTCTTGGGAGACCTAAGATTTCTCCGACGCTTCTAACTTCGTCTTTGAAAAGTTCTTTAAGTGGTTCCACTATTTTTAAATCTATATCCTCTGGAAGCCCTCCCACGTTGTGATGGCTCTTTATCTTGAATGTCTTTTTCCCGGATTTTGCACTTTCTATGACATCTGAATATATTGTTCCCTGTATTAAATACTCGCAACCTTCTTCTTTTTTTGCTTCTTGCTCAAAAACCCTTATAAACTCTTCCCCTATGATCTTACGTTTTTGTTCGGGATCGGTGACCCCTTTTAATTTGCTTAAAAATCGCTCCTGGGCGTCTACTGTTGTCAAATTCAAACCCATATAATCTCTGAACGTGCTTTCAACTTCTTCAACTTCGTTCATTCTCAAAAAACCATGGTTTACAAAGATAGCTTTCAGGTTGTTGCCAATAGCCCTGTGGGTTAGTACAGCGGCAACCGATGAATCTACTCCACCTGATAAAGCTATAATTGCCTTTTTATCACCTATTGTATCTTTTATTTCTTTTATCTTATTTTCAACAAAATCCATCAAGGTCCAAGAACCTTTCAAACCACATATACCCTGAATGAAATTTTTCAATATATCAATTCCAAATTCAGTATGTCTAACTTCGGGGTGAAATTGGATGCAGTATATATTTTCTGATTCGTTTTCAAAAGAAGAGATGATATTGTTTGAGGTGAGAGAAGTAATTTTAAATTTCTCAGGAACTTTAGTTACCATATCCTTGTGGCTCATCCAAACGTTAAACGTACTGGGAATCTTTTTAAACAAGAGGGATTGATCGGTTATGTTAATCTTCGTTTTTCCATACTCAGCTATACCTCTTTGTTCAACCTTCCCGCCAAGTTTCTTCGCTATAAGTTGCATTCCATAACAAATACCTAAAATAGGTAGTTCAGCGTTCAAAATTTCATCTGATATATCGGGTGCATCGATATCATAAACGCTGTCAGGTCCACCGGATAAGATTATGCCTTTCACATTGCTAAGGGATATATTATCGTCATATTGAATTACTTCTGAAAATACCCCCAGATCTCTAATCCTTTTTGCGAGAAGCTGAGTGTACTGAGAACCATAATCGATAACAAGAATCTTTTCCATTGAAGAACCTCCGAAAACGAAATGTTTTGATTATAAAATTATAACCCTTTGCTTTTTATCAGGTTCATATGAAGATAAATCCCTGTTTTTGAATAATAGGGTGTAAATATTACTTGCCAAAAAATCGTATTCAATCTGATTTAAATAGATTTCAGGAATACTTTGATACCTTTTTTTGCTTGATAATAAATTGTCGTTTAATCTATTATATATTTTTCTGTATGTCGATGGGGTAGTAATAATTGGATAAGCAGAAAGATCTTTCATTTTACCAAGTAACTCTTGCCCCTTCTCTGTGAAGGCTAAAACCCTTAAGTACTGTGGTCCGTGATTGTTGTATAATTTCACGTCTCTTTCTTTTAAATCAAAAAAAATCTTTAAAAGCGTTCTTTTTACTCGCGTCAACGTAAACCTTTTCGTCTTGACGTGGTTTACTAATTCTGTGAGGTTGGAACTTATTTTCGAAAATTTTGAATATCTAGTTTCTAATCCTTCTTTTACACCGTCTATTTGTATTAATTCTTCTTTTTTCATCATTCGCAGCTTACCTAAAATCATATCTCTCATATCTTCAAACATGATTGGAGCCTTACCTTTCTCAATCTCCCTAAGAAGAACTTCATATGAAAGGGATGGAACCCCCTGTCTAACTTTGTTCATATCGTTTTTTTCTATAAGATTTCGTATTGCAGTGGCACTGGAAATTTCACCCGTGAATTCTTTTTGATTATATTCCGCCTTTATTCTTTGAATAGTATGTGGTACGATCTTTGAACCATATAATTTTAGGGCATTTAAATACTCTAAACCTAAGATATCGTTTGATTGTTCTAATATGTCTATCACGTTGTGTTCGTAATTTGAAGATTCTAAATACTCGACTAAGGCAAACTTTCGAGCGTTCGGAAAAGATAAACCTTTTTTTAAATTCTTGTTGAGTAACTTTTTAAAAGTTTTGGGTTGTTCATATAAAATACTCGATATTTTATCCAAAACTTCTAAATTACTCGATTCACTTCCAAAAACTATATCTGTAACAACGTTCGTTCTCTCTAATACACCAATGGACCCCGTAGCGAAGCCACTCGCATCTTGTATACAATAGACAAAAGGCAATTCGAAGACGATGTCTACTCCCATATTTACCGCAACTTCTGCACGCGAAAACTTATCCAAGATTGCAGGTTCACCTCTTTGGACAAAATTCCCACTCATCACAGCGATAGTGTAATCAGGATTAATTAAAGTTTTAGCTTCTCTCAAATGATGAAGGTGTCCATTATGAAAGGGATTGTATTCAACAACTACACCTAAAACTTTCAAAATTGGTCTCCTTATGTAAAATATTGCCTTTTATATTTATTATACCAGATTTGTGTACATCATTTGCATGCATCCTTTGCTTCGCAAATGAGAATAAGGATGCTGTTTCAAAAGCATTACAAAAAAACGTTTTGCACAGAGCGGCAAAAGCTTCGCAAATGAGAATCGGAAAATATTTCTAAAACATTATGAAAAAGGGTTTTACACAAATCAGCGAAATACATCATTTGCTTCGCAAATGAGAAAAAGGATATTCTTTCTAAAGCATTCCGAACAAAGCTTTTTGCACAAAACAGCAAAATTAATTAAGTATTTAATGAATTATAATCTAAATATGTTAAAATTATAAAAAGCAAATTAATAGATATATTTAAAAAAGGAGTAGAAAGGCTTGTGAATATTTTACTTTCAAATGATGATGGAATAATGTCTCCAGGTATTATCACGCTAAAAACGTATCTCCAGCAAAAGCATGATGTTTACGTTGTCGCTCCCGACATCGAAAGAAGTGCAACAGGGCATGGAATTACAGTGAGAAACCCTCTTTGGGCTAAAAAAGTTAAGTTTGGAGATACTTTCTTTGGTCACGCAGTGAATGGAACACCTGCCGATTGTGTTAAAATTGGATTAGATGCGATATATAAAGACATACATTTCGACGTGGTAATCTCCGGTATAAATAGGGGAGCCAATCTTGGAACAGATGTCCTTTATTCTGGTACCGTTTCTGCGGCGTTGGAAGGCGCTGTTGGTGGTTATCCTTCTATCGCTGTTTCATGTGTTGACTTTTCCAATCCTAACTTTGAAGATGGAGCAAAGGTTGTTTTGAACATATTGGAAAAATTAGATTTGAACAATTGGCCAGAATTTACTACATTAAATGTCAATATCCCAAAAATCCCTTACGATGAAATGAAGGGGATAAAAATTACCAAGCAGAGTAGAAGAAGATACCAAGATTACTTTGAAGAAAGAAAAGATCCTTTTGGGAATTCTTATTATTGGATGTTGGGAAATATCATAGAAGATGATAACGATGACAATTCAGATTACAACGTAATAAATCAAGGTTATGTTGCTGTAACCCCTTTAAGTGTTTTCATGACAAAATATGATTTTATAGATGAATTAAAATCATGGTTGGAGGTGTAAGCATATGGAAGTTAGACTTATTGGGGACCCTGTTTTAAGAAAAAGGGCAAAAAAAGTGGAAAATTTCGATGACAATTTAAAAGATGTCATTGATGAGATGTTTTCTACAATGTATCTATACGATGGAGTTGGTTTAGCTGCACCTCAAGTGGGAATATCTTTGAGGTTTTTCATCATGGATTCTCGGGAAGAAAATGAAAAGGGCAAAAAAGTTGTTATTAATCCCGAAATAATAGAGTTCTTAGGAGAAGAGGTTAGCTTTGAAGAAGGATGCCTAAGCATTCCTGATATATTTGAAGATGTTGTTAGACCTGAAGGTGTGAGGGTGCGTTATCAGGATTTAAGTGGCAACGTTATAGAGGAAGAACTTCACGGGTATCAGGCAAGAATATTTCAACATGAAACAGATCACCTTGAGGGAATTCTATTCACTGACAAATTATCCATTGTAAAGAAAGCCAGGTTAAAAAAGGAATTGAACCAACTAATAGAAAAGGGCAAAAAACGTGCATGGGAGTTAGGTGAAACGGTAAAAACATGACAAATAGTAAGGATTTTAAAATTGTTTTCATGGGGACACCTGATTTCGGTGCCCAAGTTTTGGAAGAACTAATAAAAAACAATTTCAATGTTGTTGGAGTATTTTCCCAACCTGACAGACCTAAAGGGCGTGGTAAAAAACTTCAATCAACACCAGTGAAAGAAGTTGCCTTAAAATACAATGTCCCGGTATTTCAACCAAAAAGTGTTAATAAGGGAGAGGGGTTTGACTTTTTGAAAGAGCTGAACCCTGACATTATTATCACCGCAGCTTTTGGAAAAATATTAAAAACAAATGTTTTAAAACTGCCAACAAAAGGGTGTTGGAATGTACATGCTTCTCTACTGCCGAAATATAGAGGAGCTGCCCCAATTCAACGAGCTATAGAAAATGGAGAAAAAGAAACAGGAATCAGTATTTTCAAGATGGTAGAAATTCTGGATGCAGGAGATATTGCCATTCAAAAACGTGTCCCCATTGAAATAAACGACAACTATGGTGTTGTTTATGAAAAATTATTATCACTTGCAAAAGAAACTGTTTTAGAGTTTTTGAACTCATTCGATCATTTAACTTTGAAACCACAAAACGAAGAAGAAGCCTCATATGCAGAAAAAATTACAAAAGAAGATCTAATTGTAGATTTTAATAATGATGCTATAAAGGTTCATAACAAGATTAGAGCTTACGATCCATACCCCGGGGTAAGAAGCGTCTACGAAAAAGAAGAGGTAAAGATATTTGGGTCAGAATTTTCTGCTAATTTGTTGACCATAGAAAATAAAGAAGAATCTGGAACAATAATAGGTATTGAAAAAGACGGAATACTTGTAAAATGTAAAAATGGGGCTGTAAAGATAAAAGAGATACAATTCCCTGGTAAAAAAAGAATATCTACAATAGATGCCGTCAATGGGAAAAAACTAAGATTATTGGGACACTTTAACCCTTATTAAAGAAAAGCTTTTCAGCATTGCTTTTTGTTATTTCTTTCAAAGTTTCAACATCTATCCCTTTTATTTCTGATATCTTTTCATAAACATATTTTACATAAGTTGGGTTGTTTCTTTTTCCTCTGTAAGGTACAGGGGGTAAGAAAGGCGAATCTGTTTCAGGTAAAATTCTTTCAACAGGTATTTTTTCAACCACTTCTCTCAATTTATTATTTTTTGGATAAGTAATTGGCCCATCAAAACCTAAATATAATCCCAAATCCAAAAATTTCTCAGCCATTTCCCAATCACTTGAAAAGCAATGAACGACACCTCTAATTTCTTGCAACCCTTTCTTCTGCAAAAAATTGTATGCCTCTTCATATGCGTCTCTAATATGAAAAACTACCGGTAAGGCCATTTCTTCAGCAATATCTAATTGTGCATCCAAACTTTTATACTGGTCTTGTTTATTCGTTTCCCAATAAAAATCCAAGCCGATTTCTCCAATTGCTACAATCTTAGGCTTTCCTGCCAGTTCTTTTATTTCATCTAAATCTGTTTCCTTTAATCCCACGCTTTCAGTGGGATGTATTCCGACAGCTCCAAATATTTTTTCCTCATCTTTTACAAAATCAACGACACTTTTTGAAGACTCTACATTTATACCAATTTCTATCAACAGATCCAACTCTTCATTAGCTTTTTTCAACATCTCTTGCCTATCATCATCAAACTGTTTGAGTAACAAATGGCAATGGGTATCAATAAAATTCAAATTATTTGCTCCCTTCTCAAAATAGACTTCACTATCACCTAAAATTATACAGATTGAGACCTACTTCTGAATCAAATTTTCTATCTACTGTACCTTCTATGCTTTCAACTACTATTTCCGCGGTTCCACTGACTATTGCAGAATTCAAATGACCACCATAAGAATGAAGATCAGAATCTGAAATACTCACATGTAAATGCAAATAAGTCTCTCCATTCATAGTAGATATGTTACCTGTGAGATTCAAAATTTCAAAATCTCCTTTAAACTCTTTTGAAAAGTATTTCTTTTCATGAGTATTGAACAAACCAATAGTTATAGCGTTCGTGGAACCCAAACCATATACAGTGCCCAATTTTATTGAATTTTTTGAACAAAAATCTTTCAATGTTGAAACGATTTCTTCCCCCTTATCCAACCTAACTATGTATTTACTACCAAATTTAGCAAAATCCATCTGGCACTCCCCCTTCAATTAGATTATAAAAATCATACCACACATTTGTTATGATGGCTTTAAGCAAAAGAAAAACATTGTTAGTTTGCTTTATTAATTTATAATTAATGATTTATATGGTAAAATAGTATAAAAGAAGGGGCGCTAATACTCATAAAAGAAGAAATTTGTTTTAAAAAAGTTACAGTTTGGAAAGGGGAAGAATATGAAAAAAACCTTTGTTTTTGATTTGGATGGAACTCTTTTAAATTCTGAGGTAAGAATTTCGCCAAAAACATACCAAGCTTTGAAAAAGTTGAAAGAAGAAGGACATATTATAATAATAGCAAGTGGAAGAATGTACGCTTCAACTATGTACGTAGTGGAAAACTTTCTACCTTTTTTGAAAGGGAATGTGATTATTTCCTCATACAACGGGGGATATATAGTCGATCACAATGGAAAAGTAGTTTTTGAAAAAGGTGTAGCAAATGAAAGTGCAATTAAATGTATAAAATTTCTTAGAGACCTTAATATCCACAGACATATCTATATAAACGATAAACTTATTTCGGAAATAGACGATAAAGAGATTAGAGATTACTCTAAACATTCATTTGTTGATTACGTACTGGTAGATGATTTAATAGCTGAAATAGAAAACTCAGCTCACCCAACATTAAAAATATTGGCAATTGGAGAGCCTGATAAAATAGACCTCGTTAAAAAATTAGCGGAAAATGAGCTCCAAGGAGAGTTTAACCTAATGAAATCTTGGGATATCTATTTGGACTTTATTCCTTACGGTGTCTCCAAAGGAAATAGCTTGAAGATAATTTCAAAAATCTACAACTTAGATCCAAATACTCTTTACGTTTTTGGTGATTCCGAAAACGATATAGACATGCTTGAATTAACAAAAAACAGTTTCGCGATGGGAAACGCTAAAGAAGATGTAAAAAAAGTAGCAAATTACTTGTTACCAAGTAACGATGAGGATGGTGTGGCATATGCCATTGAAAAGATACTGGCTGATGATCTCGATAATGTTAATATTTAGCTTTACTTTTGGAAGTATATACGATATAATAAAAGAGGATAATCAAATAGTTGGAAAATTTTTTCATACTTTAACCGATATTGAAAATACTGAATTAGACCCAAATTACATCGTGGGCTATTTTTTGGATTTAAATGAGATAGATCCCGAGCTTTGTTATTTGGCTTTAGGATCAGTTAGAAACTTTTCTTTAATTCAGGATTTTTCAAGAGAATTAGGTCATCACCTTAAAAATTTGGGAATAGATTTTGTTGTGTTCGGTAATTTAATGGTTTTGGAAGAAGATGCTAATGATCCTTTAAAGTATATTGGAAATTCACCTTATTTGATATCTGAAATTCTTTATAGAATGATAAGAGGGTTAGAAACAAGTGGAGTTACCCCTGTAATCATTGTAACCTCCAAAGACGATAGAAATGCCACACAATCATTACTTCAAAAGAGTGGATCGTTTTATACTTATTCAGATCAAATAAAAAATGTGGATATCTTTTTTGATGGTAATAATCTTTATTTGCAGAAAAACAATCTATTTTCACTTCCGTGGAATTACGGTAAAGATACTCTCGAAGAAACAATTCAGGAAATTTTTAACAATAGCATCGTATTAACGGGATGGCGTGATGAAGGAGAAAACCTACTATATAGAAAAATAAATAATACAGATATAAAATCCGTAACGTATTTTTCTAAATCGGTTGAAGAAAGTGCGAAGAAGGTTTTTTCTGGTGAATTACTACCTACCGGAAATAAAAATTGGTAAACGTTCTTTCATTATTTCTTAGGGGGGCTAAAATTGAAAAGTATTGGTTTAGATACATCTGGAAAAATGATTGTAAAAGGGCCTCAGAAGGCAAAAGGAACTTTAACCGTTTCTGGAGCAAAAAACGCTGTGCTACCAATTATGGGAGCTTCTTTACTCACCGACGATGATATTGAGTTAAGGAATGTTCCAGATTTAGCCGACGTGAGAACCATGATTGAAATACTAGAAAGTGCAGGAAAAGTTATAGAACGTTTCGATGATCAATTGATAATCAAAAGTTCAGGTAATGTCAATTCTGAGATTCCATATGAACCCGTAAGAAAAATGAGGGCCTCTTTCAACGTTTACGGCCCATTAACCCTCAGAAATGGCTATGCAAAAGTTGCACTTCCAGGTGGTTGTTCTATCGGTGCAAGACCAGTGGACTTTCATTTAGAGGGTTTAAAAAAGCTCGGAATTGAAAGTACGATTGAACACGGTTTCGTAACCAGTAAATTGGACAATCCCAACAACCTAATAAATATATCCTTGCCTTTCCCAAGCGTTGGAGCTACGGAACACGTTTTAACCACCGCTTGCTTATTAGAAGGCGTAAAAACGACTATCACCAATTGCGCTATAGAGCCAGAAGTAACTGATTTAGTAAACTTTCTAAATAAGATGGGAGCCAAAATTACAGGTGGGGGAACCTCAATATTGAAGATTGAAGGCGTAAAAAAATTATCGGGGGTAAAATACACCATAATTCCTGACAGAATTGAAGCTGGTACATACATCATACTAGGTAAACTCGTGGGCGAAAAACTAACCATAAAAAATGTATCTGCTGAACATCTAAATAGTTTATTCTCAGTATTTGATAATATTGGAAGCCCAGTAGATTACGACGAGAAAAAAAGAGAGGTAAAAGTATCAGAAACTCTTCTCAATCCATTAAATAGTATCAGCATGGAGACAGCTCCTTTCCCGGGATTTCCAACAGATTTGCAACCTCAGATCACAACATTTTTATCTTTGGTCCCAGGCAGATCTACAATAACAGAAACTGTGTTTAAAAGTAGATTTTACCATATTGACGAATTGAACAGAATGGGAGCTAAGATTAGGGTAGAAGACAACACGGCAATTATAGAAGGAGTAAACAAACTATCGGGAGCGCCTGTAGAAGCTACAGATCTTAGAGCTGCCGCAGCATTACTTATAGCTGGACTCGTTGCAGAAGGAGAAACAATTATTTCGAATGTGGATCATATCTTTAGAGGATATGAAAACATACACGAAAAATTGGAACAAGTGGGTATAGAATTAATTTATGAAAAATAATGTTTTTTAGTTTTTAAAAAAGCTGGCTTCTTATAGCCAGCTTTTTGATTTATCAATCATCTCAGAATTTAAATTCAGCTTTGAGATATAGATACCAGTGTAGATCGGTGAGTGGATCGGCACCAATTACTTTACCTGCTAGGTTCAATTCTTCATTACCAAGGTGTGCTCCAGCAGATACATAGTCATTATATTTATAAGAAACTTCACCCATATAAGCTAATTTGTTATCGTCAGATTCGTCTTTATTATCAAAGAAATAATACACATCGGCAGCTAAAGTAACTTTTGTATCTGGTACAACATATTCAACATACCCATGTGGTTCAACAGTTATAGTTCCTTCGTTAGTTAAATCTTCGAAAGAAACAGGAACTTCTACTCCTGCTGAACTTTTATCGGAAATAGCGTAATCAACGGCCGCCATAAGATCTAAGAGATAAACAGGGTCTTCTTCTAACATGTCAATTGTGAATGTATCAGTTAACTCTACTGTGATAGGTGTTGCAAGATAGCTCAAATCTGCTCCAGCTGTGATTTCTTGTTTGTCAGCAACAGAAAAATAGGAAGAAGAAGTAAAATTTTCAGCCTCTTTTGCATAAACTGTTCCTAAGTTATTCTGCCATGTGAAACCAACGTGAGGTGTAACTGTTAATGTATCCATTTTATATGGGTATTTATAAGCAGCATCTACTCTATATGCCGTAGCAGATGAGGCCTCGTCAGAAGCATCTAAGAAATTCAGTAAACCAAAAGCTAAATCAGCACTTAATTCACCAGGAATTGGCACTTCTGTAACTTCTACTTCAACCGTAACTCTATTGTTGGAGGCATCTTCAAATTTGAAAGCTCCAGCAACAAGACCTTTTACTCCACTTACATCGAGATCGTAACTAGCACCTAAAATCATATTCCCAGGGATTGCAAAGTCTCCTGTAGCATGTTCTGTAACCTCTCCAGCTACTGTGTCAGCTAATACGACATTAACTCCGTAATCTGTTAACCCAAGTTTTAAAGAACCTACAGCTTTAGTAAATCCGCTTATGGTGTAATCACTTAAAGCTATAACACTTGGTTGGAATCTTAACAACCATGCTTCTTCTTCATATTGAACATAGCTTAAACTTAATCCCGGTTTAACAACAACACTTGTTAAAACATCTGTATCTGTTGCTCCAGCTGTTGTGGTAACTTCCGTTGATTCAGTAGTCACAGTCACAGGTGAAAATGTAAAACCTGCTGTTAAAGTTGCCGGAAGTGTTTCAGTAAATTTAACATCGATGCTGAGCTTTGGCTTCAACACCTGTTGGATATCCAAAGCACCCTCATCCATCTTGAATTCAAAACCAGCTGTACCGCTAACATCATACACTGGCTCTACTGCAAAAAGTGCAAATGAAGCAAAAACTACCAACAAAGACAATAAAACTTTCTTCATACAAAAACCCCCTTCTACTTTTGATTTAATTTTTTAAAAAATCCTTACTATTATAGCAAACATCCATAGTACTTGTCAATACGAATCATACATTTGATAAAATTTTATTGAGGCATGAAGATACCAACGGCACCTAAAATAACTCCCAAACCAGCTACTAACCATAACATTGTTTTATCTTGCGCTTTTTGTATTTCTGCATTTTGAGCTTCAACTTGTTGACTTAACTCTGTTATCTTTGCTTCGTTAGAAGCAGCTTTTTTTGCTAAATCTGGTAAAGCCTTAACATACATCTGATTTAGCTCAGCTATAGTTCTTACTTCTGCTAAATCTTGAGACAAAGATGCGATTTGCTCTTCATTTGTAGATACCCTGCTACTTAATTCGTCGATCTTGTCGTAAGTATCGTATTTGAGATTCAAATGTTGCCTAGTCATACTTGTTTTGAATTCTTCAAGCGAAGCAATCCTTTCTTCGTTTGAAGCTACTTTCTGAGAAAGCGAAGGCAATGCTTTGACAAACATTTGATTTTGTTCAGCTAAACTCTTTGTTTCTTCTACCGTTACCTCTAATTGACTAACCGTTGCTTTTAAACCAGCTACGTCCTGACTAACTGCCAACAGATCAGTCTCTAAAGCATCACCAATGTTTTTGGCTCTATAGGCTGTCTTTTTAACATCTTGATATGTTGCCTGCAGATCGGATAAAAGATCATCCGCTTGCAACTGCTCATTCAATGAATTGAACTGACTTTCAACGTTATTTACCTTCTTTGAAAGATCATCTACTTTGACTTCCAAATAGGCTAAATCGCTCGTCTTTGCGATTTCAGGAGAGTTTTCTAAATAAGTTACCAACCTCGACATCCAAACTGCTGCATCCGACCTTGTCAAAGGTTCATAGCCTCTAAATGTTGGTTCGTCTACAGGAATTACACCTTTTTCAACCAGCTTCATAACGTAATCATACGCCCAATGATCCTCTCCTACGTCGGTGAAGCCAAGTGAAAAAGCAGACACCACAAATACCATTACTGCAAATAAAGCAAGCGTTTTCTTCATTCTTCCTTACCCCCTTTTATGATTTTGATTTGATAAAAAACTACTTTTCTCAAAAAACCGTCACTATATTATACTATATTTAAAGAAATTTTGCAAAATCTATTTCATCTTTTTTATTTTAAAAAAACTCTTTTTCCCAACTCTTAATATAGCTCCATCATCACAATCAACAACATCTTTGAAATCCTTTATTTTTTCGTCGTTGATTCTAATGGCACCTTGCATTATAGCCCTTTTTATTTCACTGTTGCTATCGTAAACGTTGGTCTTGGAAACTATGTCTAAAATCGTTTCTCCACTTTTAATTTGAATCTCTGGCAAATCTTCGGGCATTTCTCTTTTCTGGAAGATTGAGACAAAGTTTTGTTTAGCTTTTTCTGCTTCTTCTTTATTATATAACAAATTAACTATTTCTTCTGCTAAAACCATTTTAATATCTCTTGGATTCACTTCTTCACTCTTCATTTGATTTTCAATATCTTTTATTTTATCTTTTGGAGTATCTGTTAAATATTTCATATACTTAATAATAAGATGATCAGGAATAGACATAACTTTACCGAAAATATCTTGTGGAGAATCGTTAAAAGCTATATAATTGTCGTAACTTTTACTCATCTTTAGGTACCCATCTGTTCCTTCAATCAAAGGCATTGTAAGCACCACTTGTGGGGACTGACCGAACTCTTCTTGAAGCTTTCTTCCAACTAAAAGATTGAAAAGTTGGTCTGTACCTCCAAGTTCCACATCAGCTTCAATAACAATAGAATCATACGCTTGTGCTAAAGGATACAAAAATTCAGATATACTTATAGGCTGATTTTCTTTTAACCTTTTACTGAAATCATCTCTTTCAAGCATCCTGGCAACTGTGTATCTTGATGATAGGTTAATTATATCAGCAAAAGATAATTTGGAAAGCCATTCGCTGTTAAATTTTACCACAGTTTTATCGGGGTGAAGAATTCTAAAAGCTTGTTCAACGTATGTCTTTGAATTTTCTCGGACTTCATCTTCAGAAAGTAAAGGTCTCGTTTTTGATCTTCCAGAAGGGTCTCCTATTCTTGCCGTGAAATCCCCGATTATTAAGTAAACTATATGACCTAACTCTTGAAACTGTTTTAACTTTCTTAAAACAACAGCATGGCCTAAGTGAAGATCTGCTCTAGAAGGATCCACTCCCAACTTAACTTTTAATTGGCCTTTTTCTCTTAATTTGTTCAAAAAATCTTCTGGTGTAATAAAATCTACGGAATCTTCTTGTATAATTCTAAGTTGGTCTTCAGGGTTCAAATATTGGTTCCTCCTTTAAGCTATTATCCAAGTTACCAAAAAACAGTTGATCATGAAAAGTATGCCAAAAGCTAGAGCAATTTTGGAGGTTTTATCTAGCCCTTTTTCTCTTCCAAAATTGGTGGCAGAACCGCCTGCACCAAATGCCCCACCTATTTCACTGTTTTTTTGCATTCTTTGCAGTGCAAAGTAGATTACTCCTAAAGCTAAAATGATATGAATAATTATAAGCAAGACTCCTAGAAAACCCATAAATTTCCTCCTCTTTATAACTTAGATTATCAATGAAATTTTATAATTCCTTTTTTATTATATCATACGAATAAACGTTATGCAAACCTTTTTCAAATTTCTTAAAATAGAGAAAAACGAAGTTTTTCTCACTTATTCGATGATAATCGCCTATAATCGTCTCTAATCAGGAATAATTTGATTAGCTTTTTTTTAATCAAAAAGGTAAAATAAGATTGAGTAAAAAAGGAAACGGTTCCTTATTGGTGGAAAGCGGGGCGAAGGGGCAAATACTCCTTTATCCTTTAGGTAAAGGAGCTTGGAGAAGGGGCAAAAACTCTTTTATCTTTTAGGGTGGGGAGCGTTTGCTGCAATTTGCAAACTATGTTTTTTTGCAGTTTTATGCAAAATGGTTTTTTTCGTAATGTTTTTGAATAACTTTCCTAATCTCATTTGCTTTGCAAATGATGTATTGAATTCGGGGTTTTTAAGGGGCTTGCCCCTTAATGTAGGGCTGAAGCTCCGCTATATATATAATTATGATTCCGAGGTGAATATTGTGAAAGAGAAAAAGAGAAATCCAAATCCCACTATTAAAGACGTAGCACGACTCGCCAACGTCGGAATAGCAACAGTTTCAAGGGTATTAAATAATTCCGAAAAGGTAAGCGAAAAGACCAAAGAAAAAGTTCTAGAAATTATAGAAGAGTTGGGATATTCTCCCAACATTAACGCTAGAACGTTATCTTCAAAAAATATAAATTCTCTTTCTTTTGTGACACCAGACATGGGAAACGAATTTTATGGAATCATGTATTCTCTACTTGAAAAGAAAATTTCTCGAAATAATTATAGGTTGATAGTTTTTCCTCTTATAGATCAGATATCTCTGGAAAAAATCAAGCAAAATACCGATTTAATTTATCAAACAGACGGGGTATTCATCTCTTCTCTTTCCGTTTCAAGCATTTTTCAGAACAGAATTCCCCCTAAGAAAATAATATTGATCGATTCATATGATGAGAGATTCGATTCTGTATACGTTGATAATTATCAAGTTGGGAAAACAGCCGCTCAATATCTCATAAATAATTCACCTGCAAATAGTACTTTCTATTTAGTTACTTTTAAGGAGCTCAACAATGAATTTACCTCTTTTGTCTTCAAAAAAAGAGACGAAGGTTTTTTAGAAGTTATGGAAGAGCACAATAAAAAAGTAAATGTTATATACAGCGATTTATTGTGGGATGGGGGGTATAAAGCGATTGGAACCCTTATAAAAAGGCGCCCCAGAAAATATTCATCCATTTTTGCAACATGTGACATGATTGGAGTAGGTGTCAAAAAATACTTGGAAGAAATGAATATGTATCCAAAAAAGGATTATTCATTGATAGCTGTTGACAATCTTCCTATCAGTAGGCTATTTCAATTAACAACGATTAGACAACCGATTAGCGAAATGGTCGAAATTGCTTATGAGATGTTCGTCTCTTCCATGGAAGGAAGAGAAAAAGCTGAACATTACAAATTGGAAGCAAAAATAGTAGAAAGAGAAACATAGAAGATATTATTATTTTTTTCTATATTGTGGAAACCTTTTCACTATATCACAACTTCAAAAGGAGGTCGGTATTTATGAGGAAAGTAGGTTACTTTTTGCTAGTATTCTTCTTAATTTCTTTGTTGTTAGGTTGTTCCGCGCAAGCAGATCAAGCCACACAAACTCAAGCTTTGCCTAAAGAGGTTGAAAGTACAAATCCTAACAATTTTGTAAGCCTTTCTGAAGGGAAAACCGCTGCTAACTTTGACGCACAGACCGTTTTGATCGTACACTATCACAGACCTGATGGTGATTATGAACCTTGGAATCTTTGGATTTGGCCAAGTAAACCTGTTTCCAAAGAAGGCGCTAGATATTTATTTGAAGGTGAGGATAGTTTTGGTAAGTATGCGATTGTCAAATTTGAGGAAAAACATGAGGAGTTGGGGTTCATTGTAAGAACAGATAGTTGGGAAAAAGATATTTCAATGGATAGATTCGTGAGTATACCTGAAAGCGGAGTTGCTGAAATATGGGTCTTATCTGGAGTAGAGAATTACTATACCGATCCTAAAAACCTTGACTTAAGTCCCCGAGTAAATGCAGCTATCATGGATTCTTTCGATGAAATAAAGGTTAGTCTAACGGTACCCTTTGATACAAAAGAGTGGGAAGGAAAAGTCCACTTTTATCAGGTCGATGGTTCTGATCCTATTGCTATGGATGTATCAGATGTTTATAAAACCGATCCCACCGATATTTCTGTTACCTCAAATATTACAATAAAACTAGCTAATCCAATATCTTCCCAGGATGTGGATAAATTGTATAAAATAGATATAGAAGGATATGTATCAGAAAATTATGTGATTATGCGTAATATTTTAGATGATGAGGTTTTTCATTACTATGGGAACGATTTAGGAGCGGTTTATTCTCCAGCTAAAACAGAATTTAAAGTTTGGTCCCCAGTATCCTCAGAAGCAAAGGTACTACTTTTCCATGATTATTTGGATGAAGAACCCTATAAAGAAGTTCCCATGTCAAAAAACGATAACGGAGTTTGGCATGCCACTATGAACGGTGATTTAAAAGGGCAATATTATCTATATGAGTTCGTATCTTATGGCGAAACAAGAAGAACAATAGATATTTATTCCACAGCTCTTGCCGTCAATTCCGCGAAATCAGCTATTATAGATTTGAATGATACAGACCCAGTAGGTTGGAATAACGATACAAGACCTGTTCTTAAAAATCCTGAAGATGCAATTGTTTATGAAATTCATGTAAAAGATTTTACAATAGATGAAAGCTCTGGAGTTCCAGAAGAGTACAGGGGTAAATATCTTGGATTGACTGTAGACAATACACAATCCCCCACAGGTGTGAAAACAGGATTATCACACCTAAAGGAACTTGGAGTTACTCACGTTCACATTATGCCTATTCAAGATGCTGGTTCTTTAGATGAAACTAAATTCGATGAGCAATACGGTTGGGGATACGATCCCTTAGTATACAATGTTCCAGAAGGTATTTATTCGACAGATCCATACGATCCATTAAAGAGAATAAATGAAGTGAAAACCGTAGTCAAAACTTTTCACGAAAACGGTATAAGGGTTGTGATGGATGTTGTGTACAACCATACATACCAAGTTGGAAAAAATTCACCTTTCGATCAAACGGTTCCTTACTTCTATTACCGTACTGATCAATCTGGGAAATATACAAATGGATCTGGAGTGGGGAACGAAGTAGCCACGGAAAGGTTCATGGTGAGAAAATACATAGTAGATAGTTTAAAGTATTGGGTCGATGAGTATCATGTTGATGGATTCAGATTCGATTTATTAGGATTATTCGACAAAGAAACGGTAAAAACAATATCAGAAGAATTACATGCCCTACTACCAGACGTACTTTTGTATGGAGAACCATGGACTGGTGGCGGTCAAATAACGTTTGGCAAAGGAGACCAAAAAGGTTTAGAGGTAGCTGTATTCAACGATGATGTTAGAGACGCTATTAGGGGAAGCGTATTTGAACCTGAGGTCAAAGGTTTTGGATTAGGGGCTGCAGGACAACAAACAAAGATAAAAAGAGGTGTTGTCGGATCTATTGAATACGACAGCACAATAAGATCATGGGCACAAGACCCACAAGAAACTATGAACTACGTTTCCAACCATGATAACCATACCTTATGGGATAAAAATGCACTTGCTCTCGGTGTAAAACCGTGGGAAGAAGAGTTAGACCCACAAACTTTAGAAACCTTAAAAGCCTCTCAAAAATTCTCCAATGCAATGATCTTAACGATGCAGGGTATACCCTTCTTACACGGTGGGGTGGATTTTGCAAGGACTAAGAACGGTAATCATAACCCATACAATGTTTTAGAACCAAACGTATACGACTGGAACAGGAAAAGCGAATTTTACGATATATTTGAGTATTACCAAGGTATGATAGAATTAAGAAAAGCTCATCCTGCTTTTAGAATGACCAATAGTGAAGATATAATAGCTCACATTGAATTTTTCGAACTACCTAAAGAATATAGAAAAACCGTTGCTTTTATCATAAAAGATAATGCAAACAACGATCCATGGAAAAATATTGTGGCTGTCTACAATGCAGAACCAGAATCTTCTGTTCAAATCACACTACCTGAAGGCGAATGGAATTTAGTTGTAAATGAAAACACAGCTGGTACCGAAACACTGGATGTAGTGGAAGGAACAATCGAAGTGTCACCTTTATCCGCTTACGTTTTATATCAAAACTAATAAACTTTAGAAAATCAAAGGGGCGAATTTTTTCGCCCTTTTTTAATTCTTACAAATTGATAAAATGAATCGTTGATATCTAAGGTCATATATGTTAAAATATCAATAGATTTATTAATTTAGATTTAATTAAGGGGGTGTTCATGTGGCATCAGGCTTTTTCCAAAAACAGGTTATGATGAGAAGGGTACTGTACTCACTGATACCTGTCTACGCTTTTGCTTTTTACATGTACGGATGGAGATTGATTTTTCTATCTATATTTGTTTATGGTTTTGGGATTTTGACAGAGTACATTATGGAAAAAAGACAAAAACGGCAAGTTAGCGAAGCTGTATTAGTCACCAGTACTTTATTCGTCTTATCCCTTCCTCCTGCAACGCCTTGGTGGATCGCCAGTATTGGGATTATTTTTGGTGTTTTATTTGCAAAAGAAGTTTATGGGGGTTTTGGAAGAAATATTTTTAATCCAGCCATTGCTGGTAGACTTTTTATTTACATAACCTTTCCAAATATTATGACCCAATCATGGCTTCAACCGGGAAATTTTGGGAGAGCGACATCTGATATCTTAACCTCAGCAACACCTCTACAAGTTTTAGCAAATGGTGAAAGTTTCGGCTTGTTTGAATTATTTTTTGGACTCAGATCAGGTTCAATGGGAGAAGGTCCTATATTTCTAATACTTATCGCTGCAATTTATCTCATCGCCACAAAAACCGCTAGTTGGAAAATTATGTTATCCACATTCTTGAGTGCTTCTATATTGACAGGCCTTTTTTCTTTAATAGGCATACCGGAAGCCTCTTATCCTTTAGAATTCTTACTTTCTGGAAGCTTCATGTTTGTGACCGTTTTTATGGCAACAGATCCTGTAACTGCACCAAAAAATGAAACTTCTAAATGGTTTTATGGCATTATAATAGGAGTTACGGCTGTACTTATTAGAACGTTTTCTCTTTTCCCTGAAGGTACGAGTTTTGGAGTGTTAATGGGTAACACCTTTGCTGCTTTGTTGGATACAGCTTTTACTAGAAAGAAGGTGAAAGCATGAAAAGGGAAGGTAGAGTTTATACCATTATATTCACATTTATTATTTCTTTTGTGTTTGTTTTCGTTTTGGCAGTAGCAAATGAACTAACAAAAGATACGGTAGCAAGGAATCAAGAATTGTTCCAAATTAAAGCAATATTATCTGCAATGGGTATATCTTATGAAAGTGATGAAGAAGCCTTTCAAAAATACAACTCTATGGTTTCAACTGAATCTATTAATGGCTCTCAACTATACACTGCCGAAGTAAACGGACAAAATGTCTATGCTACCATCTTCACTGGTAGTGGACTATGGGGCACTATCACGGGTGTCTTAGCTGTGAACGAAGATGTTTCTAGAATTGTTGGCATTGATTTTATATCTCAAAACGAAACACCTGGATTGGGAGGAAGGATAGAAGAAGATTGGTTCAAAAGGCAGTTTTCCGGTCTTAAAATTATAGACAGTCAAATAAGAGTAGTAACTGGGCAAGGTTCCGGGGACTACGACTACGAAAACGGACAAGTTGATGCAATAACCGGTGCCACAAGAACTTCTGAGTCTATTGAAAGAATTGTAAACGATACGATTTCAAATTTAAAAGATATTCTGGGGGTGAATAGTTAATGGCTCAGAAAAGTTGGATAGAAATTGCTAAAGATAATTTATGGTATAACAATCCTGTATTCATCCAAATACTCGGAATATGTTCCACATTAGCGGTAACTAACACTTTAATAAACACATCCATTATGACTCTGGGAGTCGTTTTTGTGACAGGCTTATCGGCGTTGACGGTTTCTTTGTTAAAATCTTTCATTCCTAGGAAAGTCAGAATGATAGCCCAAACTTTGATAATATCTTTTTATGTTATAATTGTTGATATCGTTCTACGGGCTTATGTACCTGATGTCAGTAGAGCCTTGGGACCTTACGTAGGTTTGATCATAACTAATTGTATAATAATGGGAAGAACAGAAGCTTTTGCTCAATCTAACCCTCCATTACTTTCTCTGTGGGATGGTTTAACTAGTGGAATAGGGTATATGTATGTTCTTTTGATGGTTGCATTTGTGAGGGAGTTATTGGGCTTTGGAACAGTTTTTGGATTTCAAATATTACCAGATAACTTTGTAAATTGGACTATAATGGTTATGCCTCCAAGTGCCTTCTTTATGTTAGCTATTTTCATATGGATATTAAAAGGTTACATGTTTAGAAAGGAGGTTAAAAAATAATGTCCCCTGACGTAGGTTTGATATCTTTATTCTTTGCTTCTATTTTTACAAGCAACATACTTCTTGCAAATTTTTTAGGAATGTGTTCCTTTATATCGGTTTCAAAGGATTTCACTTCTTCTAATGGGTTGGGTCTTGCAGTAACCTTTGTTATGACTATAACTACCGCAATTAATTGGCTTGTATACCATTATTTGTTGATTCCTTTCGGTTTAGAATATCTTAGATACATAGTGTTCATAATAGTTATTGCCGCAATAGTTCAGATATCAGAAATGGTTATAGAGAGGATGTCAACTAATTTGTACATGAGCTTAGGTATTTTTCTTCCATTGATCACTGTTAATTGTGCTATACTGGGTGTAGCTCTTTTTATGCAGATTAGAAATTATAATTTCCTTCAATCAGTTATATTTGGACTTGGTTCAGGCTTAGGTTGGTGGTTAGCAATCATATCACTAGCCGCAATAAGAAAAAAGGTTGATAAATCTCCCGTACCGGGACCGTTAAAAGGACCTGGAATTACCTTAATCACGATTGGACTTATGGCGATGGCTTTTATGGGATTTTCCGGTATGCTAAACGTACAGTGAGGTGATTGATGTGAACGCAATTTTAGTTGCTTCATTTATAATAGGTGGATTGAGTGCGGTTTTAGCTGCTATGATTGTGGTTGTTGATAGCGTAGTTAACAATTATGGTGAAGTTAAGATCGATATCAATAATGGAAAAAAGGAGTTAAAGGTAAATGGAGGCGCTCCACTACTTACTACTCTTTCCGAGCAAGGCATCTTTATCCCTTCAGCATGTGGTGGTAGGGGAAGTTGTGGGGCATGCAAGGTAAAAGTTTTATCAGATATAGGACCAATTTTACCTACAGAAGCACCCCTTTTAAACGAAGAAGAAATGAAACAAAATATAAGATTATCATGTCAAGTGAAAGTAAAATCTGACATAGCGATAGAAATTCCAGAAGAGTTATTTTCTGCAAAAATTTTTAAAGGTGTGGTTGAAAAAATAAATGATTTGACATATGATATAAAAGAAGTTAAAATTAAACTTGTCGAGCCCAATGAAATTGAGTTTAAAGCTGGACAGTATATGCAATTGGTTATACCTCCCTACGAGAAAATAAACGAATATACACAAAGGGCATATTCCATTGCATCGTCGCCAAGTCAAAAAGATTCCATAGAATTTTTTATCAGACTTGTTCCAGGTGGAATTGCGACAACTTATGTTCACAAATATCTAAAAGAAAATGATCAAATGGAATTGGTTGGTCCTTTCGGTGAATTTTATATGAGAGATACGGATGCAGATATGATATGTGTTGCAGGAGGTTCAGGGTTAGCTCCGATAAAATCTATCGTTGCAGATATGTTCGAAAGGGAAATAACCAACAGAAACGTCTGGTTGTTTTTCGGGGCAAGAAGCTTGAAAGATCTTTATTATCTGGATTTCTTTCAAGACATGGAAAAGAAATGGGACAGATTCCATTTTGTTCCTGCACTTTCAGAACCACAACCTGAAGATAATTGGAAAGGAGAAACGGGACTTATAACAGATGTATTGGGAAAATATTTTAAAGAAAAAATGGACCAAAATACCCAAAAGGAAGGATATTTGTGTGGAAGCCCCGGTATGATAAATGCCTGTGTTAAAGTAATGACAGCGAACGGCATATCCGAGGATAAAATATATTATGACAAGTTCGCATAATCAAAAGGAGGTGTTTTTCCTCAATGAAAATGACTGAAGATTTAAAGAAAGCCTATGAAAACATGAAGCGCGGAGTTATAACCGCTGATGGATTTTTAGGTGATGATGAAAGACTTTTGGTTGACATAATTGAAAGTGATGAAGAAAAAATTAGGGCTTTAAACATAAATTTACAAGATGACCTTAAAAAGATTAGGTATCTTTTCGAAAAAGGGAAAGAAGCTTTTGAAGAACCTGTAACCATTGATAATAAATGGCTAATAAAAGTTGACGAAGCTAGAGGACATCTACCTTGTCCATTTGAAGACGGTATTTTTAGAAAAGTTAATTTAAGAATTAAAAATTTAAATAACAACGAAGAACTTCTTATCACAGAATTATCATTACACTTAATAGAAAAACATCATTTTTTCCAGGGTAAGGGTTCAGCATTCAGGGTAGAACCTGAGAAACTAAAAAAAGTTTTGGAAGAATAAAAAGGAGGAATTAAAGAAGCATGCCTATCAATTTAAGAGGAAGAAGCCTTTTAACGTTGAAAGATTTCACACCAGAAGAGATAAAGTATCTTTTGGAGCTTTCAAAAGATCTAAAAGCCAAAAAGCGAATGGGTATTAAGGGCGATTTATTAAAAGGTAAGAACATAGTTTTGCTATTTGAAAAAACATCAACTAGAACAAGATGCGCCTTTGAAGTAGCTGCCTTCGATGAAGGGGCAAACGTTACATTTCTAACTAACAGTCAAATGGGTAAGAAAGAGTCAATAGAAGATACGGCAAGAGTTTTAGGAAGATTTTACGATGGTATAGAATTTAGAGGCTTCAAGCAAGAAACGGTAGAAATTTTAGCAAAATATTCAGGTGTTCCCGTGTGGAATGGTTTGACAGATGAAGATCATCCCACCCAAGTGTTGGCAGATTTCCTAACGATTATGGAAAACTTTGAAAAACCTCTTAATAAGATCAAGTTTGTGTACGTTGGTGATGGAAGAAACAATATGGCAAACGCACTCATGATTGGTGCCTCTAAAATGGGTATGGATTTTGTAATTATTTCTCCAAAAGAACTTTTTCCAAGTAAAGAACTGATAAGCGAAATGGAAATGACAGCTAGTGAAAACGGTGGAAAAATCACCATCACAGACAAAGTTGATGCTGTTGCTAACGCGGATGTGATTTATACTGATGTCTGGATTTCTATGGGAGAAGAAAGTAAAGTTGAAGAGAGGATCAAATTACTTAAACCTTACCAAGTAAATATGGAATTGATAAAAAAGGCTAACAATCCTGAAGTTATTTTCCTTCATTGTTTGCCTTCTTTTCATGATACAAAAACCGATATGGGATACGATGTTTACCAGAAATACGGTATTAAAGAAATGGAAGTTACGGATGAAGTGTTTCAAAGTAAGTACTCAAAAGTTTTTGACCAAGCAGAAAATAGAATGCATACCATAAAAGCAGTTATGGTAGCAACGTTGGTAGGTTGATAGGAATGGCTGAAAAACTTGCAATTGTAGCAATAGGAGGAAATGCCTTATCCCAACCAAAAGAATCTCCTACCGCTGAAAATATGCTAAAAAACTTAGAGAACACGGCAAAATGCCTAGTTGAGCTAGTAAAAAAAAATTATAAAATAGTTATAACTCACGGAAATGGCCCTCAAGTAGGAAACATTCTAGTTCAACAAGATATAGCCAAAGAGGTTATTCCTCCATTTCCTTTAGATGTTAACGGAGCTATGACTCAGGGATATATAGGATACATGATTTCCCAAATGTTAAAAAATGTTTTAACAGCAGAACATATGGAAAAAGATGTTTCAAGTATCGTTACCCAAGTACTTGTTGATAAGGATGATCCAGCCTTTAACAACCCTTCAAAACCTATTGGACCCTTTTACACCGAAGAAGAAGCTAACACTTTCATTAAAGAAAAAGGTTGGAGCATGGTAGAAGACGCCGGAAGAGGTTGGCGAAGAGTAGTACCTTCTCCAGAACCGTTGGAGATTGTAGAGATAAAAGCTATTAAACAATTGGTAAAGGACAACAATATAACCATAGCAGCGGGTGGTGGGGGTATCCCAGTAGTAAAAGAAGAGAACAAATTAAAAGGCGTGGAAGGTGTTATAGACAAGGATAGAGCCTCTGCTTTGTTAGCTATAGAATTGGACGCCGATGAGTTCATAATTCTAACCGCTGTAGAAAAGGTATTTATAAATTTCAATAAACCCAATCAACAAGCTATATCTTCAATGACTGTGAACCAAGCAATACAATATATGAAAGAAGGGCATTTCTCAAAAGGGAGTATGTTGCCGAAGATAGAGGCATGCACAAATTTTGTTCTCAAGACTGGAAGATCAGCTTTAATTACAGATTTAACGAAATTGGTTGATGCTTTGGAAGGAAAAACGGGAACTATTATTACTAAATAAGGGGGGATTAGCCCCCTTTTTTGTTAATTGAATTTTTTTGTCTTCATCGCTTGACTTATTCTACTTTCTTTGTTTTTGAGGGACATCTTAGAAGCAACTGAATTGTACAAAAGTTCCACCATGAACATTTCTCCGATTCTGCTAACGGTAAATTCGCTTTCTTGAGGCATTTCAGCTGAGGTATATAAAACTAGATTAACTATTTTTGATAAAGGTGAGTTAACCCCTGCAGTCATGCCTATGGTGAAAGCACCAGCTTCCTTGGCTACTTGGGCGGATTTATAAGTATCTCTGATAACTCCAGAATGACTGATAGCAATTACTACGTCATCTTTTTCAAGATTGGAAGCAACGATAACTTGCATATGTGGATCAGAATATGCAGTGGAGGCAAATCCTAAGGCAGCAAACTTCAAAGAAGCATCTAAAGCAATAGGAAAAGATCTTCCTACCGCATAGAATAGTAGTTTTTTACTGTTCATAATTATTTCGGAGGCATGAGTAATTTTATCTCTATCCACTTGCCTTAGAATATCGGTCAAGGCGTTTACAGTCCTATTGTAAATCATATCAAAAAGATCTTTTGACTCTTTTGAGTCAAGTGTAGGGGTGCTCAATTCCCTTGCCAATTCCAACTTAAATTTTTGATATCCCGAGTAACCAACCTTTTTTAAAACTCTGTATATAGTAGTTTCACTAGTTCCGGCCCAATTGGATAATTCTGTGATGCTGTAGTGTATTACATCGCCAGGCCTTTCGATTATATACTGAGCTGCCTGCTTTTCTTTATTAGTTAAAGAATTGTATATCCCTTTGATTTTGGAAGTTACCAACTTCCTCACCTCTTATCGACTATAACTTTTCTATCAATTCGTCTTTTTTATTAGCAAAAAGATTTATTTGATCTTTGATAACTTTTTCAGCTTCTACTTCGTTCATATCTTTTGTCAATTCAGCGAAATCAGCTACTCTCCCAAAATAGAGAGGTACTAAGGATTCCACCAACTTTTTGTCTTTGTTTTTTGAATACTCTATTAATGCATTGAATAAGATATCCACCCAGATTTGAAGTGGTACTTTCTTCTTTTCCATTATGAATCCTAAATGATCATTTGCCAATATTTTGGATTCTTCGTTTTTTAAACCTTCTAAAAGTTGCATTTTCAAATTTTCTATGTTGATGTTGATAGGTTCAACAGCAATTTGGGGTATTTCACCATATATTGGGGCTTCTTCAATAGAACCGATATCTTTCCATTTGGAAGCGCTATCTACAATAATATCGAATAAGGTCCCAACTACCTGCTTAAACATAGGGGATAAATCGGCCCCTGGATCTTTAGGATCGTGAACTTTTGCACCTAAAGCAGCCTGATAAACCTTCTTGTTGGAGTTGAGTATGGCATTTATAGTCATCCAAATATCTATCCCAAACCTTGCAACCTCTGTTTTGGCAACACTTGAGGCAGCTTTCAAATAAACATCTATCATATTTTTACCTACTCCGAAATCTCCCCCTATTGGTTGCCTGATGGCTTGCCCAAATAAAGAAGAAACCAAAGGATAACATACTTGGTTTGTGATCGTACCGTCGTACTTGTGCCTCACATAATAAGGCGTAACATAATCGGAAAGTCCCTTCATTATAGGTCCAGTTAATCTTTCAATCCACCATGGTCGAACACTTTTTAAATCAGAATCTAAAAATACAATCGCTTCTGCGTCTAAGTTTTTAGCAAGTTCTATGACAGAAAGCATTGCACTTCCTTTACCTGGCAAACCTATATAATCGTAAGCGATTTTTGGGACGCTTTTTGTGTCTGTTTTCATAAAAACTTCTTTTGTTCCATCTTTTGAACCCCCGTCAGCGTTAACAATTATCCCATCTGAATCAAAATATTCAACTATACCTTCTGCAGCGGTTTTAGAAACAAAGGAAATCGTTTCAGCATTATTATAGCTGGGAATACCAACAACTACTTTTACCTTTTTTGGTAAATTTTGTAAAATTTTATCATCGAAAAATATTGACATTTCAACTTCCTCCCTTTTGTCACCTTTTCACTTTTATTCTTTGACTCCACCAGCAGTTAAACCTGCTGTTAGATATTTTTCTACGGTCATAAACAATACAATGACTGGAACGGCCGTCAATACTGAAGCTGCCATCATTTTAGCCCATACGGCATGTTCAGAAAAGAAAATCTCCCTCAAACCTACGGGCAGCGTATAAGCTGAAGGATAAGGCCTTATGAAAATAGAAGCAAACAGATACTCATTCCATCCTATCATAAAGGCATATATGAAAACTGTTATTATAGCCGGCATTGATAGAGGAATAATTATCCTCATAATAGTTCCAATTCTTGTACTACCATCAATTAAGGCGGCTTCTTCAATTGATTCAGGAATCGTTCTGAAATAATTACCAAGCATGTACATCGAAACAGGCAACGTCTGAATTATATATATTATATACAAAGCAAACATTGAGGTTCCTCCTGAATTAGTTAATCCTATTCTTACAAACAAATCATACAAAGGAACAGATAATATCACTCCACCGACTAGGTATACCAGCAATACCCCTCTTTGAACAAGAGTTCTTCCAGGATACCAAACTCTGCTGAAAGAATAGGCACCAAATATACCTATTATCAAACTTGTCAAAGCGCTTAATCCAGCCAATAATAAACTATTACCAAACCACCTTAAAAAAGGAAATGATTCACGCCTTCTTGATGATTGTATATTCTGAAGAACTTGCTCTCTTTGTTCTTCTGGAAGAGATTCTAATAGTCTCATGAGTTGTTGCTCTTCTTCACTCATCTGTTGCCTAATTGACTCCTGAAATCCTAATAGTTGAGCATACTGTGTCAATGTTGGATTCTCAGGAATCAATCCCCGATCAAACGCGTCTGAATCATACCTGAAGGAAACCGAAACCATATATGCAAAAGGATAGGCAACAAATATTACAACTAAAGCTATAAAAAACCAAAATAAAAATGTTTTTATGAAAGATCTTTTTCTTACTACCATTTTAACACCTTCCTCACATAGATGGATATGAGCGCCATCATAACTACAAAGAGGACAGTTGCTATCGCCGCTGCAACTCCAAGTTCTGGCAAACCTGTGAAGGCTTTTTCATATAGGTATATAGGTAGAGTCCTAGCCTCTTTAGACAACAAATATACCTCTTCAAATTTGTAAAAATTCCATATTCCTCTCAAAAGAACTAAAGAGCCTATTACATAATATAATTCAGGTAAAGTTATATGATGGAATTTTTGCCAACCATTGGCACCATCAATATCAGCTGCCTCATAATAATCTTGAGGTATTGATTGTAACCTCGATAAAATCATCAAATAAATAAAAGGAAAATTCTTCCAAATACTATAAAATGAAACAACTATGAAGGCGTTATTTGGATCATTAACTAGGTCTTTTGTCACATCCATGATACCTAAATTACTTAAAAGTATTGTTAAAGGACCATTTAAAGGCATTAAAACATATTGCCATGCAAAAACAGTTGAAATAACCGGTGCAACATATGGAAACAGTATAAGGGCTCTGACTATACCTCTGCCGGGAAATTCTTTATTCATAAGCAAAGCAACCCCTAAACCAACTAAAATACTTCCAACGACAGTAATCAAAACATACAAAATAGTTATACCAAAGGAATTCCAAAAGGTAGGATCGGTTAACAGTTCTCTATAATTTTGAAAACCCACAAACTTGTTTGGTGCTCCGGGTGTCAAAGATACTTCAAAAAAACTCAAGTAAATATTGTATAAAACTGGATACATAATAAAAAGACCTATCAAAATAACCGCAGGTGATACTAACTTCCATCCAAAGGTTGCTTCTTTCTTCTTTAAAGGAGATAAATCTCGAAATCGTTGCATATCTCTCTCCTCCCCATTTTTAGTAAAAAAGGGGAATAAAGCATTCCCCTTTCAATAGCTCAGACGCATTTAATCACTTAACAATCTTTCCGCTTCTTCTTGTGCCCATTGAGCGGTTTGCTGTGGTGTCCAATCGTTAGCGAACATCCTGTTTATTGCTCTACCAATTACAAAGTTACCAGACAGGATACTCATTTCTTCAATGATTTCTCCTTCCATGAACTCAAATCTTTCTACAGTATCTAAGGCAGAAATAATAGTAGTTATTTGATCTTTCCCATATCTTTCTAAAACAGGATTATCTAAAAATTCGTCCATCTGTGCTATAGAACTTCTGGTTGGATTCATTCCGCCAGGTGCCATGTGTAACCAGTAAATATAATTGCTGCCACTCATAAGAAATTTTACCCACTGTTCTGCCGCATTTTTATTTTCGGACGTGTTAAGTATACCCAATCCAACGACTTCCCCAAATGAAGAAGGTCTTATGTTAACCATAAAATTTGCAAAACCTGTATTCTCAACAAGTTTAGGATCAAACTGTTCCACTCTTTGTTTTTGTACCTCTTCCACCGCAATATCGTCCATTATATAAGTGGAATAGAATACCATAGCGGCTTCATTGTTCAAATAACCATTCAATGCTTCTGGAACAGCAGTAAAACCAGGTCTGGAGTATTTGCCCAGTTCTTTATAAAATCTAAATGATTCGATCATCTCGGGAGTATTAAAAAGAATATTTCCGTCTTTATCAATTGGTCTTGCACCATTTGATAGAGCAATTTGTGAAAATACCTGTTCAGTATAAGCGTCAGCTTTCTTAGGCAATATTATACCGTAGAAACCATTAGCAGGATCGTTTAATGCTTTTGCAGCTGTAAGTATATTGTACCAAGATGTTGGAGCTCCTAGGTCTCTTTCTTCAAACAAATTCGCCTTATACCAAATCCCTTGAACCCAAGCATGGAAAGGTACACCATAATATCCTCCATCTGGTGCCTGCATCAATCTTGAAACACCGTCATAAACATCACCAAAATCTTCGATAATTTTTGCATTCAGTTCTGTATCCATAAAGCCCTGGCTCCCCAGCAAGAGTATAGGAGAGATACCGCCTTCTACAACGTCTGGTAAAGTTCCAGCTTGAACTGCTCTTGGAATCTGTTCTAAGATCTCATTTTCCTCAATAGGGACTAAGTTTACCTTTATACCAGTTTGTGCTTCAAAAATCTGTGCTAAGGCTCTTATCCTTTGTTGCCTATCTGTTTCTACCTGAGTGTGCCAAAACGTAATCGTTTGAGTGAACACCATCGCACTAACCAACACTGCTAAAATAACCACTGTAAGTTTCTTCACCATACACACCTCCTCCAATTTAGGTTCTTATTGTGAATAAAAATTTTTTTCAAAAATATAAGATAAAAAGAAAATTTTCGTTTTTATTATACAGAAAAAAATATTATTTTCAAAATCTGATTATTAGTGATTAGAATCGATTATAGGTAATTATTTGCGATTATAACCAAAAATCTTTGATTTTCTCATTATTGGATTTTGTTTGGGTTGGTCTACTAACTTTTGATATAATAAAAGAAACATCAACTATAATGACTGAAAAGACCCTTTTCCCTATGGGGAGGGAGTGTTTGCTGCATTGTGCAAACTATGTTTTTAAATGATTTTTTGCTGATTTATGCAAAGAAACTTTTGTTTGCAGACCTGTGCAAACAAAGATCTTTTAAAAAAGAGATTTTTTGTTTTTGGGGAGTTTGAGGGGGGTACCCCTCAATGTCCGGGTTTACCCCTTAACGATCGGCGCTAAAACAAGTTTTAGATCTTCTTCTAAAGAGAGTAAATCAAAAATTAAACGGAGGCGTTAATGTATGAACAAAATTATAAAACAACTAAAAGTCAACAACGTTGAAATTAAATTGGTATCTGGAGATATAACTATCGAAGAAACAGACGCTATTGTAAATGCTGCTAATTCGCATTTGCAACATGGTGGTGGAGTGGCTGGAGCAATATCCAGAAAAGGAGGACCAGATATTCAAAAAGAATCGAACGAATATATCCAAAAATACGGTAAAGTCGAAACGGGAAATGTTGCTGTAACATCTGGAGGAAAGTTAAAATGTAAATACATAATCCATGCAGTTGGACCTATTTGGAGAGGGGGCAGTCAACAAGAAGAAAAGTTATTGTATGATGCAGTTTTCAATTCTTTGAAAAAAGCAGAAGAATTAAAATTGAATTCAATAGCCTTACCTGCAATAAGTGCAGGTATATACGGTTATCCAATAGAAAAAGCGGTTCTCGTTTACAAAAAAGCAGTCTATGATTTTATTAATACCAATCCACAATTTGTAAAAGAAATCAGATTTGTAATATATGACGAAGACCATTTAGATTATTTTTTGAAAGAATTTTGAGAGTATGAGTTTTCTAACAACTGTACACTATTATTATTCTCTACGAAAAAATCTTAATTATTCAAGAAAAAAGATAATAGCATTAAGAGAAGAGAAATTTAGAAAGCTATTAAAGTACGCGTATAAAAAAATACCGTTTTATAAAGATTTTTATACTTCTAACGGGATAAAAGAAAGCATGCTGGAAGAGATCCCCATATACGAATTACCAACGATCAATAAAAATCTTATGGTTGCTAATTTTGATAAGTTCTTTAAAGATAACCAAATTACTAAAAACAAAGTTGAAGATTTTTTAAAAAATAACCCGAATCCAACTTCTTTGCTTTTTAACAAGTATCATGTGATACACAGTTCTGGATCAACAGGCACG
Source organism: Petrotoga sp. 9T1HF07.CasAA.8.2 (assembly GCF_002895585.1). Taxonomy (NCBI): domain Bacteria; kingdom Thermotogati; phylum Thermotogota; class Thermotogae; order Petrotogales; family Petrotogaceae; genus Petrotoga; species Petrotoga sp. 9T1HF07.CasAA.8.2. Next base: position 123,979 of record NZ_AZRI01000014.1, read on the forward strand.
GTAGGATACTATTTGTATAGTGAAAAAGAGTGGGATTTCATCAAAGCCATTTCAACAAGAATGTTTTCAAACTTTAGCCTCAAAAGAAAGAAATATGCATTTATAGGTGCAGTTGATGGACATTATGCTGCCATAAGCTTGTTCCTCTCTCCACTAAATCAACCTGAAGAGTTTTTCTATAAAGGTTATATGGTAATGGATATAAACAAACCTATCAAATCCTACTTAAAAGACCTAAACGATTTTCAACCTGATAATCTCACAGGGTATCCCTTTGGTATAAGATCTTTGGCACAGTTTCAAAATGAAGGCATTTTGAATATTCACCCAGAAGTGATAGTTTGTGGTGGAGAGCCTTTATTAAAAAATGTAAAACAGTTTTTAAAAGATGTTTGGAAAGATACTGAAATAGTAGATAGTTATGCAACATCTGAGTCTTTGGCGATGGGTGTTTCTAGGGAAGATTTAAAAGGTATGTACATATACGATGATGCGGTTTATCTTGAAATTCAAGAGGATAAAACAATTTTGACGAACTTGTACAATTACACTCAACCTATAGTAAGGTATGAATTAACAGATATCCTTAAAAAATCAAAAGATAACGAAGGGAAATGGCCCTTTACAAAGATCGAACAAATTACGGGAAGAAACGAGTTAATTCCTTTTTTTATTAACGAAAACGGTGAAAAAGATTTCATTCACCCCATAGTAATTGCTGAATTTTTTGTTAAAGGCGTGGCTAAGTTTCAATTTGTTCAAAAAGATCAATCATCTTTTGTCTTTAAAATAGTCGTTTCACAAAAAGAGCCTTTAGATGAAATTGTAGAAGAAGTTAGAAACAAACTTAACGATATTTTAGAAAAGAAAAAAATGCAAAACGTCAATTTTGATGTAAAAATCGTGGAAGATATCAAGCCAGATGAAAAAACCGGAAAATATAAATTAATTGTAATTTAGTAAAAAATCAAAAGAAAAGAAGGTGCTTCACATGGCAAATTTATATTTAATAGACGGCTCAGGAATTGCATATAGAGCCTTTTTTGCGTTAGGAGACTGGATGAGCACTTCGGATGGTTTGCCGACAAACGCCATTTACGGTGTAGCTAGAATGCTTCTAAAGTTACTCAAAGAATACGTTAAAAAAGGTGAAGATTCAATAATATTTGTTATGGACAAAAAAACCACCACATATAGACATGAATTATTAGAAAGTTATAAAGCCCAGAGACCCGAAACACCCGAAAAATATATACAACAGATCCCATACATATACGAAATGGTTGAAAAATTAGGCATAAAATTAGTTGCCATGGATAATTACGAAGCCGACGATGTTATAGCCACGATAGTGTCCAAAAAGAAAAGAAACTACGATAATGTTTACATAATCACATCGGATAAAGATATGATGCAACTTGTTAAGGATAACGTATATATCTTAAGACCAGAACAAGGAATAACAGAAATGGTGAAATACGATGCACAGCAAGTAGAAAAAAAAATGGGAGTCCCCCCAGAAAAAATTGCAGATTTACTAGCTTTAATGGGGGATAGTTCTGACAATATTCCAGGTGTAAAAGGTATTGGAATAAAAACAGCCCAAAAATTGCTGCAAGATTACGATAACATAGACGATCTTTATCAACATTTGGATGAGATTAAAGGTTCAACAAAAAACAAGCTAAAAAATGAAAAGGAAACCGCATATCTGAGTAAAAAACTAGTCCAATTGATGGTAGATGCCCCCATAGAAGAAATTTTTGAAGACAAAGAAATTATATATCAAGGATTCAGAGAGAATTTACGAGATTTTCTCAAGAAATTAGATTTCAATTCAATATTAAAAGAGTTAGATATGCCTGATACAACTACTAACTCAACTAAAGTTACAGCAGAGACAAAAGCAGAAAAAAAAGATTATTCGACGAAAGGTAAGTATTACGAATACAACGCACAAGATTACAAAGAACTATTAAAAATCTTAGAGAAATACGAAATAATATCTTTTGACCTTGAAACTTCTTCTCTTGATCCATATCAAGCAGATATAGTTGGAATCGCTTTAAGTTGCAAACCATTTGAAGGATATTTTTTGTATCTGTACAAAGAAAAAGATAGGTGGGAAATAACAAAGGAGATAGTCGATCTTTTAAACACTAAGAAGATCATTGGCCAAAATTTAAAGTACGATATGACGGTTTTGAAAGTAAATGGAATTGAATTAAACAAAGTATATTTTGACAGTATGATAGCTGCTTATTTGTTGAATCCGGACAGCAGAAGGTTCAATATGGACGATCTCGCAAAAGAATATTTGGATTATAAAACAATTAAATACAAAGAAGTGATGGGAAAAGATATCAAACTGTTAACCCTTGGAGACATCGATAAGAAAAGGGTTGTTGAGTACGCTGGAGAAGATGCTGATATTGCTTATCGATTATTTGAAGTATTAAAGCCTAAATTAGAAGAATTTGAACTATTTGAATTGTTTGAAAAAATCGAAATGTCAACTATAAATGTTTTATCAGAAATGGAAATGAACGGCGTGTATTTTGATTTAAAAGAACTACAAAAATTGGAAGAAGAATATAACAAAAAGTTAAACTCGTTAATGTATGAAATGAAAAAAATCGTCGGTTATGACTTCAATCCAAACTCCCCAAAACAAGTTGGAGAACTACTTTTTGAAAACTTAGGATTGAAAGGAAAAAGAAAAACTAAGAGCGGATCATATTCAACAGATGCAGATTCTTTAGAAGCCCTAAGAGATGAACATCCAATAATAGAAAAGCTCTTAGAATACAGAAAATACCAAAAACTTCTATCTACATACATAATCGCTATACCAAAACTAGTTAACAAAAAAACTGGAAGGGTTCACACATCTTTCAACCAAACTGGAACAGCTACCGGTAGATTAAGTAGCAGCGATCCCAATCTTCAAAATCTTCCCATACGAGAAGAAGATGGAGAAAGAATAAGAAGCACCGTTAAGGCACAAAAAGATGATTATGTACTACTGAGTGCTGATTATTCTCAAATTGAATTGAGGGTTTTAGCTCATCTAACTAACGATGAAACTTTAATAAATGCTTTTAACAATGGTGAAGACATACATGCTTTAACCGCATCTGCAATATTCGGTGTAAAAATCGACGATGTTGACTACAACATGAGAAGGGTAGGAAAAGTAGTTAATTTTTCCCTGGTGTATGGATCATCTCCGTATGGATTAGCCGAGAATTTAAAGATACCTGTCGAAGATGCAAAAGATTTCATGGAAAAATACTTTAAAACTTACCAAAAAGTCAAAGAATATCAAGAATCAAGTTTAAAGATTGCAACGCAAAAAGGCTACGTTGAAACCATATTTGGAAGGAAAAGATTTTTGAAAAACATAAAAACAGGCAAATCTGAGTTGAAACGAATAGTCATAAATACCCCTATCCAAGGTAGTGCTGCAGATATCATGAAATTGGCGATGATCAATTTATACAAAAAACTTCCAAAAGAAGCAAAATTGATACTTCAGGTGCACGATGAAGTTGTAATAGAATTACCTGAAAAAATCGTAGAAGAAACCAAAAAAATGGTTCAAGATTGTATGGAAAATGCGGTCAAATTGAATATACCTTTAAAAGTAGATATCAGTGTCGGAAAAAATTGGCAAAAATGATAATTATAATTATGTATAATTAAATTATTAAAATTTTTTCATTTTTTCAAGAAAATCTGATATAATCTAAATAACTATTTAAACATTCATAGATAAAAAGAAAGTGCAGAACACGGGTGAAGCTTTAATCCTCCTTCCTTCCTTAGATGGGTGGGCTTCGGGTCAAATGGGTTAAAATTCTTTTATCCTTATGGGTGGGGAGCAGGGCGAAGGGGCGCTATATAATTAGATTTTAAAAGAAATATATTATAATGAAATCATCGGAGGAATCGAATGAAAAAGTTTCACATCGTAAAATTAGGGTGTCCAAAAAATGATGCAGATATGGAAATATTCAAAGGGTTGCTCCAAAGCAAGGGGTATAAATACGAGAGTAATCCTCAATTAGCTAATTATATTTTCATCGATACATGTGGTTTCATCGTAGAAGCTAAAAAAGAAAGCATCGAAGCTATATTTGAATATGTATCCCTAAAAGATAATAACAAAAACCTAAAAGTTATACCAATAGGTTGTCTAACTCAAAGATATTTCGACGATATTCTTAAAGACATCCCTGAGATTGATGGATTATACGGTGTGTTATCTCCAAAAACCATAGTTGAAAAAATTGAAAATGGAGAATATTTTTTTAAAAGGGAGATTCCTGAAACTTTGTACGATTGTAAAATTAGAGCGATTCCAGACTCACATTACGCATACGTAAAAATTGGGGACGGATGTAGTAGAAATTGTGCCTTTTGCTCTATACCCACCTTCAAAGGGAAACCAAAAAGTAGAAGTATCGAAGAAATAAACGAAGAAGTTGAATTTTTGGTATCCAAAGGTGTAAAAGAAATCATTCTCGTATCCCAAGACAATACCTTGTACGGCATAGACAATTACCAAAAGCAGGCACTACCAGATTTACTAGACAAACTTAACACTATAAAAGGAAAATTTTGGATCAGGGTGATGTACTTACATCCGGATTTCTTAAGTGAAGACATTATAGAAAGCATACATAGAAATGAAAAAGTATTAAACTATTTCGATGTTCCAATTCAACATATCTCTGATAAAATTTTGCAAAGTATGGGTAGACATAAAAAAAGAAATGAATTAATTAAACTATTTGAGAAAATCAGAAAAGAACCTTCCGTCATAAGAACCACGTTAATGGTAGGATTCCCTGGAGAAAAAACTGAGGATTTTGAAGAATTAGTAGATTTTGTAAAAGAGATAAAATTTGAAAGAATGGGCAGTTTTATGTTCTCAAAAGAAGAAAACACCAAGTCATTCACATTACCAGAACAAATTGATGAACAAATAAAAAAACAAAGGCAAAATGAACTAATGACTGTTCAAAGTGAAATTTCTAAAAACATCATGGAAAAATATATAGGTGAAACTTTAGAAGTTCTTTTGGAAGAAAAAGAAGACAACGTTTATGTCGGAAGAAGCTTTTTAGACGCTCCAGAGATTGATGGGAATGTATATATAAAAAATTTTGGTGACAAAGAACTAACTTTTGGGAATTTTGTCAAAGTCACAATTACAGGTTCATACGAATATGATCTGGAAGGAGAAATAGTTGAATGAACATACCAAATTTATTGAGTTTTTCTAGGATAATATTAGCCATTCCAATATTCATCCTAACTGTCTTTGGAGAACAGTTTTATACCGCAGCCTTGGTTTTGTTTATTATAGCTTCCTTAACCGATTGGTTAGACGGTTATGTCGCCAGAAAGACTGGTCAGGTTACCGATATCGGCAAATTTTTTGATCAAATATCTGACAAAATACTTATAAACTCGGTTTTTATTGCGATGTTAGGCGTTGGGGTTTTGCCTGCCTGGTTTGTTGCAATAATTGTATCAAGAGACACCTTTGTCAGCGGTTTAAGGATGGCAGCTGCAAATAAAAACATCGTTGTCCCTGCTGATAAGTTTGGTAAACTAAAAACCGTCTTAGAAATCGCTTTAATTATTGTAATATATTTGATGCTATGGAATTTTCTAATTACTACTTTGATCTATTTGACCGTTATAATCAGTCTATTATCGGGAGTTAATTATACTGTCAAAACCGCCAAACAATTCTAAAAAAGAAAGGAGTCCTAGTATATGACACAGCTAAAAAATGTAAATAACCACAATACCGACAAATTAAGATCCTTCATTGCTATTGAAACTAATGAAAAATTAGAAGGGTTGTTGACTGATTTAATCGAAAGGTTTCAAAGGATGGGATTTAAAGCAAATTGGACAAATGCAAAAAATGTCCATTTAACCTTGTTTTTCCTTGGGGATCAAAAGATGGAAAAGATAGCTCAATTAGCTTACAAAATTGGCGAAAGAGTATCCGGATTTCCCACTTTTCATTTTAATATCCACAAGATGGGCTTCTTTGAAAATGATTCTCAGCCAAAGGTCTTATGGCTGGGAATAGAAGAAGACAATACCTTAATCGGTTTGTACGAAGAAATAAAGAAGGTACTAAAGATTTCAGAATTAGAGGTTAAAGATACCAATTTTTTACCTCATATTACAGTCGGAAGAGTTAAATCGTTCCCTAACCACTGGAAAGAACTAATTAATTCTGTCACTTTTGATCAAATCCAAGTATACGTAAATTCTATCGGAATATACTCTTCTGAACTCACAAGAAAAGGTCCAATATATAAAAAACTTTACACTATCGACTTTGAAGGAGGCGTCATCATTAATGGCTAAAAATGATTCTAAAGACGCAAATAAAGAAGAATTGTTAGAAAAGCTTGTTAAAGAGTTAGAAAAAAATCATGGAACAGGATCAGTCATGTTAATGGGTAAGGGATTGGATAATAGCAATCTAGCCGTTGTCCCAAGTGGATGTTTATCGCTGGATATAGCTTTAGGAGTTGGCGGATATCCAAGAGGAAGAATTATAGAAATATACGGAAACGAATCATCAGGTAAAACTACTCTCGCTCTTCATTCCTTAGCAGAAGTTCAAAAATTGAATGGGATAGTGGCTTTTGTTGATGCCGAACATGCTTTAGATGTTGAATATGCAAGAAAGTTAGGTGTGGATGTCGACAAATTGATAGTTTCTCAACCGGATTATGGTGAACAAGCCCTTGAAATTGTAGACTCGCTGGTAAGATCTAACATAGTAGACCTAATTGTAGTAGACTCTGTAGCCGCTTTGGTACCGAAAGCAGAAATAGAAGGAGCTATGGGAGATTCTCACATGGGACTTCAGGCAAGGTTGATGTCTCAAGCTCTAAGAAAACTAGCTGGAAGTATAAACAAATCCAAATCTATAGTAATATTTATAAACCAGGTAAGGATGAAAATAGGGGTGGTGTATGGTAACCCAGAAACTACCACTGGAGGAATTGCACTAAAATTTTATGCTACTATAAGGGTAGAAGTAAGAAAGGGCAATCCAATAAGAGAAGGAAAAGATCAGATAGGGAATGAAACAACCTTAAAAGTCGTAAAAAATAAAGTTGCTCCACCATTTAAACAGGCAAATGTAGACATGATCTTTGGACGAGGTATCCCAAAAGAAAATGACATCTTTAACATAGCCGTAGAGGAAGAATTAATTCAAAGAAAAGGTGCTTGGTTCTCTTTTATCAACGAAAATGGTGAAGAAATTAGTTTAGGACAGGGTAAAACCAATTCAGTTAGTTATCTCATGGAAAATCCTGACATACTTGATTATTTAGAATATACGATTCGTAAGAAACACAATTTAATTATTCCAGATTATTTGATAGAAAAGTTCGAGTCTAATTCATCAAAAGGGAAAAAAGTAAAAAGTGAAGAATTACAAGAAAATTGATCCAAAAGATGAGAAAGCAGCCGAAAAATCTGCGTTGAATTTAATAAAGTACCGTGCCAGGTCAGAAAAAGAGCTCTCAAGCCGTCTAAAAGAAAAAGGCTTTGATGAAGAAGTTATTGCTAAAGTAGTAGAAAAATGCAAGAAGAGCGGTTTGATAGATGATAAACTTTTTGCATATTTATATGCATATGACAAGTTAACTTTAGACAATAAAGGTCCCATGTTTATACAGTATGAATTAAAACGGTTGGGAGTAGATGAAAGATTAATTCTCGAGGCACTCGAAAAAGTAAAAAGCGAAGTAGATATAAATACAATTGCTTTAGAATTGGCAAAAAATTATTATGAAAAAACACAAGACACTCTCAAAACTAAAGCTTACTTGTATAGAAGAGGTTTTGAGCCAGACATTATAAACTGTGTTATTGAAGACATACGAGGTGATTAAAATTGGAAATTCTGGTATATATAATTATAGGCATAGCTATATTTATCTTATCTCTGCTTGTTGGAATTAATATTGGAAATAGAAGGATGATCTCCACACTAGCAACCAAAAAAGAAGAATTGGAAGTTGAAATAAAAAACAAACAAAAAGAAATAGAAAAGATGTTAAAAAATGCAGAGGAAGAAGCTAAGGCATTAAAACAAAAAGAATTACTTGAGGCAAAAGAAGAGATACATAGGCTCAGGCAAGAATTTGATTCAGAAGCAAAGCAACAAAGAGAAGAACTTAAAGCTAATGAAGAGAGATTAATTAGAAAAGAAGAAAGCTTAGCAAAAAAAGAAGAGAATTTAGAAAAACTAAAAGAAAAATTGGAAGTCCAGCATGAAAACGTCTTGAAATTGGAGAAAGAATTAGAAACTAAATTAAATGAAATTGCAAAAATGACCGAAGAAGAAGCACGTCAAGTAGTAATAAACGAAGCAAGGGATAAATATGAAAGAGAAATTGCCCAAAAGTTCAAAGAAATAAAAGATCATTACGAAGAAGAATCAAAAAAATACGCCAGATGGGTTATCACTACTGCTATTCAAAGATATGCATCAGATGTCACCAACGAAATAACAACCTCAACCGTAGCTTTGCCCACAGATGACATGAAAGGAAGAATAATAGGTAGAGAGGGAAGAAACATCAGAACTTTTGAAAAACTCACAGGTACCGATTTGATAATTGATGATACCCCAGAGATAGTTGTAATCTCATCGTTCAACCCATTACGAAGAGAAATAGCAAAAAGAACACTTGAAATGCTTGTAGCCGATGGAAGAATACATCCTGCTAGAATAGAAGAGCTCTATGAGAAATCAAAAAATGAAATCCAAGAATACATAAAAGAAGTAGGAAAAGAAGCGGTAATGCGAGTAGGTATAAAACAGCCGAACATTGAAATAATCAAACTTCTAGGTAGATTAAAATTTAGAACCAGTTATGGACAAGATGTGTTAGAGCATTCAATAGAAGTATCACAATTTGCTGGAATGATGGCAAGCGAATTAGGATTGAATGTTGAACTAGCTAAAAGAGCGGCTTTATTCCATGATTTAGGAAAAGCTGTTGATCATGAAGTTGAAGGATCACATGCTATTGTTGGAGGGCAAATTGCTAAGAGATACGGAGAAAAATTAGAAGTAGTTAACGCGATACAGTATCACCATAACGAAGTTGACCCAATGACACCCGAAGCTGTTTTAGTTGCTGCAAGTGATGCGTTATCGGCATCCAGACCTGGTGCACGTAAAGAAACTCTGGAAAATTACATTCGAAGAATCGAGCAACTTGAGGAGATCGCAAAATCATTCAGATACGTTGATAAAGCTTATGCAATACAAGCAGGAAGAGAATTGAGAATAATAGTTCAACCAGATAAAGTTGAAGATGAAATCGCAGAAAAATTGGCACACGATATATCTGTTCAAATAGAGGAAAAGGTTCAATATCCTGGTGTAATCAAAGTAACCGTAATTAGAGAAAAAAGAAGCATATCTTATGCAAGTTAGAAATCTTAGACGCCCTTTAAAGTTAAAGGGCGTTTTTTTCAAAACTTTATGTAGCTACCAGTTTTTCCTGGTATTACCTCGATTTTTGATTTAATTCTTTCTTTCAATTCACTTACATGAGATATTATACCCACCATTCTTCCAGAGCTGTTTAGCTCTGTTAATACTTCAATTGCACTATCAAGAGAGTTTGTATCAAGGCTGCCGAATCCTTCGTCTATGAAAATCGTATCTAAAGAAATACCACCAGCTTCGCTTTGCACCACATCGGCTAATCCTAAAGCAAGAGCTAGTGCAGCTTTAAAACTTTCTCCTCCTGAAAGTGTTTTTATTTCTCTTTCTTTTCCAGTGTAGATATCAAAAACCATGATTTCTAAACCTTCGCTCTTTCTTGCATCAAGTACTTTAGAAGATCTATGCAAATGATATCTCCCATCTGTTAATTTGTTTAATCTTAGATTCGCCTGAGCTAATATTTCTTCAAAATAATATGCTAGTACATATTTACTAAGGCTGATTCTTGTGTTGTTGTCACCTTTACTGACATCTCTTAAGTTCTTTATAATTGAGTATTCTTTTTCTTGTTTTTCTATCTCTTTTATGACAGTTTCTAAATTAGTTTTTGTGCCTTTAAGATGCTTTATTTCATATTCTAAATTTGTTTCATTTTTGATTAATTCTTCAATTTCCTTTTGTAATTGATCTATTTCATTTGCTATAGGAGTTTCATCAGTTTTTTTTAGGTTTTTAGTGGATTCTTCTAAATCGATGAGAAGAGTCTGCTTATTCTTTAATTCTTCTTTATATTTTTGAACTTCATCTTCTAAACTTTCTATTAAGTTAATTTGTTCTTTTATTCTTTGATATTCTTGTTGGTTCTTAAATCCCATTTTTCCTACCATTTGATCGAATTTTTGTTCAGCATTTTTTACTTGGTCGTCTAATTTAGTTATGTCTTCGGTTAATGTTTTTATTGTTCCTTTTGAAGAGTTTATTATTTCTGAGATTCTGTTAGCTTCTTCTCTTTTTTGTTCGTAAGTAGTTTTGATATTATGGATAAATTTTCTTTTTTCTTGTATCTCGCTTTTTATTTCATTTTCAGTTTTGTTCTCTAATTGTTCTTTGAGATTTGTGATTTTAGTTTCTAGTTCTATAATTTTTGATCTCGATTCATCAATAATTTTTCTCAAATTTTCTCTTGGTTCTTCTAGCTCTTTAATTTCTTCTTTGATCTTTTTATTATCGTTTTTTAGGGATTTGACTTTATTGTATATTTTTATTTTTTGGCCATATTCTTGTTTTTGTTGGTTTAATCTATCTTCGAGTATTTTTATTAAATTTTGTATATGAGTGTATATATACTCGCTTTCTTGGGGGATTTGTAGTTCTTCACAGATTCTTTTGTATTCCGATTTAAATAAAGATACCTCTTGTGAATATTTGTTTGATACATCTTCGTAATTTCTTAGTATCATTGCCTTTTCTTTCTCTTTTTCATTTAATTTTTGATTGATTTCCTCTAGTTCTTTTTCTGTTATTAATTTTCCACTACTTTTGGCAGGAGAAGGGTGAACAAGAGATCCACAAACGGGACACGGTTCTCCTTCTTTTAAAGTAGTTGCAAGATGATATGCATGTGATTTTATAAAATCGGTAGTCTTTTTATTTTGTTCTTCCCTTAAGTTCTGGATTTCTATCTCTATTTCTTCTTTTTGCTTCTTTACTTTTTTATAATCTTTGTGTAAGAGTGCCAATTCTGAGTAGTTTTTGGATAATTCGTTGGCTGCATTTAATAATTTTTCAGTTGTACTAATTTCGTTTTTAAGTATTTCAACGTTTATATCTTCGTTTTCTGATATATATTTTTCATTTTGTTCCAATTTTCCTTGAGTTTCCGAAAGTTCCTTGTCCTTTTCTTGGCTTTCTTTAACCTTTTCATCCAAGAGTTTCTTTTTGGTATTGTATTCTTTTATTAAGTTTTTGTACTCAACGTATTTATCTAATTTTTGATTGAGATCTTCAATTTCTTTTTCAACTGCGGATATCTTTTGATATTGCTTTTCAATTTCTGGTAATTTTTCGTCTATTCGTTGCTTTTCTTCCATACTTTTATCTAATATATCTTGTTGATCTTTGAGTTGGTTCTTTTTATCGTTTAATTCTTTCAAATACTCTACGTATCTTTCTTCGTATGGAAGTATCTCTTTTGCCTTTTTTAACCTGTTAAGGAGTTCTTCTCTTTCTTGGATATACTTGGAATTTTGTTGGAGTTCTTCAATCTCTTTTTTAAGGGTCTCTTTCTTTTCGATTAGTTCATTGGTTTTTTTTATCTTTTCAAGATTTGTATTTAGTTTTTGCAGTTTGTCTTGTTTTTGAGATTTTTGTTTTTCGGTTTCTTCTTTTGAAGTTTCCCTTTTCTTAATTTCCTTTGTTAATTGATCGATTAGATTTTCAGGATCGATATTTTCTTCTTTCAACAATTGTTTGTATTCTTCTGATTCAAGGTTTATTGTTTCTAATATGTTTCTGACTTTTTGTTGTTGTTCTTTTAATCCTTTTTCTATATTTTTAAAAATCTCGTCTATTTTTTGTTCGAAGCGCTCATATATACTTATGTCAAATATCTTCTTAAAGATCTCCGCTCTTTCATTTGAATTGGCTGTTATAAACTTTCTGAATTCTCCTTGGGGAATCATCACTATTTGCTTGAATTGTTCATAGTTAAGGCCTAAATATTCTTCTACCTTACTATTTACTTTTTTAACCCCAGTTTCGTGTAATATCAATTCACCATTTTGATATATTTTTATACTAGCTTGACTGTTTTGCTTTGTGGTACCCTCACCATCTTTTTTGGATCTTTCGTAAGAAGGGGTTCTTGAGACTTCGATTATTTTATCTTTAAATTGAAATTCAAATTCCACGTATGTGTCGGTGTTTTCATCTGCAAAATGAGACCTGGCTATCGCATCTCCTCTTTCATCCATCGAACCATTTCCGTATAAGGCATAACAGATAGCGTCGAAAATAGTAGTTTTTCCTGCACCTGTTGGACCTGTAATTAAGAATAAAGTATCGTTTCTTAATTTGTTAAAATCTATTTCTTGCTCTTCCAAAAAAGGTCCAAATGCCTGGAATTTTAATTTTATTGGTTTCATATATCATCACCGCTTGTTTTTTGTAGCCCGTTGAAAATGCTTGTCACTATCTGTTTTTCTTCAAAAGAGAGTTCTTGGTTTTTGACTTCTTGGTAAAACAATTTGAAAAGATCCACTGGCGATATTTTCCTTATATTATAATCCCTTGTTTTTATTTCATCGTTTGTTTTTAAATTGGGGAAATCAAGGGATAGAACATTTGGGAATTTTGCTCTCAATTTGTTTATAGCGTCATAAACGGGTTTGGTGTTTTCTAATATGATTTGAAGATAATCTTCTGAACTCTCCATTTTCATTATGTCATCAAATGATCCTCTTATTATTTTCATATCTTTAGCGGTCTTAAAGCTCAATTTTTCAACTTTTATATTTCCCTTTTCTTTCATTTCTACTAAGTTCATTCCTTTTATATGGTCTGCTTCACTGAAGGAGTACTTTAAAAGAGAACCGGAATAATAAATATTTTTGATCTTTTGAGGTCTGTGAAGATGTCCAAGGGCAACGTAATCAAATTTTTCAAAGATATCTGGATCCACATATTCACTTCCTCCAATTGTCAGAGGTCTTTCGGATTCACTATTCAATCCACCCTTTATGTATTCGTGGGCTATTAATACGTTCCTTTCATCTTCATCCAAATCGATACTGTCTAAGTAGTGCTTTAAAAGCTGGGTTTTATCCTCAAAATTTGTCTCGAATATATCACCGGCTTTTTGAGAATCAACGTATGGAAGCATAAAAAAATTAACGGGACCATACTCGTCATTAAAGGTGATTTTTTTAACTTCTTTTTTCAAAGTACCTTCGATATGAAGATTCATATTAGAGAGTATACCATTCAAGAACTCAAGTCTCTCATCGCTATCGTGATTTCCTGAGATTATGAGTGTGGGAATTTTTAATCCGAGTACAATTTTGGAGAGTACTTCGTTCAGTAGATTAACTGCCTCTGATGGAGGAATGCCTCTATCGTATAAATCTCCTGCTATCAATAATACATCCGGTGGAGTTTTGGATAAATATGCCAAAAAGTTATCTAAAATATATTTTTGATCCAAAGTCATATAGTTGGAATATATTATCTTTCCAAGATGCCAATCCGCAGTATGAACAAATTTCATAATAGCTTCCTCCAAATTCTAAAAAAGGGATGCAAGTTGCATCCCTTATCTTTCAACTTTTTTTAATACAATGGTTCTACATCCATATGTTCCCAATAATCTTTGGATAATTTTTGATAGAGCGTATAAATTCTATCTCTATGTTCTTTTTCCCATTCTGCTAGATGATTCAATATCTTTTTCAACTCTTCATCTTCAACACTTTCAGCAGCTTTGTTATAGAAATTCATGAAATCTTCTTCGATAAGATACGCCATTCTTAATACAGGAATATCGGATTTTACTGCTGTAAAATCACCCTGGTAAGCTATTTCTTGGGTAGCTCTTTTGGAAAAAGATTTGCCCACATCAGTGGGTTGTGAGAAATGTCCATAATCATGACTTTTTACATCTTTTATTAGGCTACTTATATAATCTGCGTGACCTTTCTCCATGCTGCTTAAATCTTCAAAGGTTTCCTTAACTTGTTTAATTTTTACTGTTTTTGCTTTTGATTCGTAAAATTGCATTCCTTCTAATTCCTTAGATAAAGAATATTCTAATATACCAAGAGCCTTTTTTTCATTCAAAGAAAACACCTCCAACTATTTGTTTTATATTGCCTATAGAAACTTTAACATTTGATTTAGAAACCCTTTGCCACACAACCAACAGTCAACTATTTTGAATATTCTACATAAATGTAAGGTAAAAGAATAAATTCTAAAATAATTGATAAGTAAAGTCCAACAACAGGTATCATTCCCAAAAGAAAAATAACAAGTAAAAGCAGAAATATTTGTAAGAAGTTTTCTCCGTTAAAAACGAAAGAAAAACTCCTTTTTAGAGAATCGGTAACCGAAAGCTTGTCAACCACCAATGCAGACGGAGAAAAAATTAAGAAAAGGGCTAATATTAAACCCGGGATAACATAAGCTAAAGTTCCAAGAGATATAAGAAAACCTACCACAATAGAAAGCACGATTATATCTAATAGAAGTTGATTAACTTGAGAGAAACTATTTTTAAGATCAATTTTTTCCCCTTTTTTATATTGATCAAATAATATAGCGATCCAAGCGATTAAGAACATTGTACTTATACCTATAACAATAGAAGATAAAAAATTAGCAATGGGTCCTATAAATCTTATAGCATCGAAAAGTAAAGTAAGTATAATCCCTATAAAGACTGGTATGAGAATGATTGGATTTTTACCGACTATTTTAAACGGTTCGGTAAAAACATCACCTAGTTTTATTCTCATGCATATTCCCCCCTCTAATTTTTAAGACACTCATGTGACTTTTTCTCCTTCCAAACATCTATTTTTTTCAAATTGCAAAGTAGTATGATCGATTTCAAAATCTTCTTTTAAAACTTTGTTTAATTTATCTATGCAATTATCTAAATCATAATTATTTTGGTCCAAACTTTCTTGAAGTCTTATATGAGCTTCCATGTATTTGTCTTTTCCGTCGGTTGTCCAAATGTGGATATGGTGAACATCTTTTACGAAATCAAACTTCTCCAATTTTGCTTTTATTTTTTCAATTTCAATATCCGTTGGAGTTCCTTGTAGTAATATATTTACAGTGTTCTTAAGTAGTGGTACACTTTCTACAAATATATACCCGCTTATCATAAGAGTGAATATAGCATCAACGATATAAAGTTTTTGATAAATGATCAAAAATGCCCCAATGATAACGAATATAGACGAAAAGGTATCACTAAGGATATGAACAAAAGTAGCTCTGACATTTAGATTTGTTTTTGAACCAGAATGCAGTAAATATGCAGTTGCTAAATTACCTGCTAAACCAATGAAAGCAACTATTAACATAATGTTACCTTGTATGATCGATGGATTTGATAATTTATTTATACCTTCAATAAGTAAATAAACAGCAATAACCATTAATATTTCTGTATTTACAAAAGCGGCAAGTGTCTCCACCCTTTTATAGCCGTATGTCCTTTTTGAGTCTCGTTTCTTTTTTGACAAAACTCTTGCTATATAACTTATAAGAATTGCGGTAGTATCGTTAAGATTATGTATGGCATCGGATAATAAAGCTAAACTATTAGAAAAGATTCCACCTAATATCTCTGTTATAGTTATTCCAAAATTTAGTATAACTGAAAAAAGAAGTCTAAAATCTAGAGCCCTTTCTTTTTCTTCATGATTTAGATCCATAAAACCATCCTTTATTTTATTGGCAATTCACTTGAATCATAAACATAGATACCATTTTCATATTTTGAATATTTCCATTTCGGGAAAGTCCATTGATTTGAAATTACTTTTGCACCCGGCTTGAGTTCTTTTTTTAACTTGTTTTCTAATTCATTCATCGCAAAATCCACTTGAAAAACTGTTATAATATCGAATTTAGATAAATCCGCTTTCCAAAAGTTTTTCCAATGAATGAATGCCTTTCCTTTTAGCCCGGCTCTTCTAATATTTATCCTTGAAATCAAAACTAAAAAAGGATTTATCTCAAAACCATGAGCTTGTGCACCTTTTTCAGCAAAGGCTATAACAACACGGCCATCTCCCGATCCTAAATCTACCGATATCTCGTCCCCCTTTATTTCTGCTATGTCAACCATTTTTTTAACGTCTCTTTTTCTACTTGGATCAAAGATTGCACCCTTCAACGAAAAAGGAATTATCCAGAAAAAAAGTAAATATAATATTAATAAAGCTAAAATTGTAAAAAATATCCACATATTTTCTCCCTAGTTATGAATAGAATATATTGTGATCTTACCATCTTTTGTATTTTGTTACTTCTCGCAAGAAGGTCTTTCTTTTTTCTTTGTCGCTTTCTTTTTCTACATCTAACGGGGGATATCCGTCTATTACTCCTAATATACCTCTTCCCTGATCACTTTCAGCTACAATTATTTGTAAAGGGTTTGCTGTGGCAGCAAAAATATTGAGTACTTCTTGCACATTCAATAGTTGATTTTTTATGTTTATTGGGAACCCGTTTTTAATAATTAACACAAAGCAATGACCTGCTCCTATCTTTTGAGCGTTATCGATAGCTACTTTAATCAACTCATCATCGTTCCCATCGTATCTTACAAGGCGTGGACCAGACGCTTCGTTGAAAGCTAAGCCAAATTTTAAAGAAGGATTCGTTGTAACTATACTTTCATAGATATCTTCGACGGTTTTTATGAAATGCGATTGCCCCACTATTATATTCGTATCTTCGGGAATATCTAACTGTACAACATCGAGATTTAAATCCATCTTTCGCCTCCTGATTATTTTTTTTGAAATAGTATCTTTAGGAATTGCTAAAAATTTCTAAAAATCAATCTCTTTTATACAATCCTACAATTTCAGCTTTTTCTATTATATGCCCTTCCATAGCTTTCAATAAATCTTCTTTTGTGGTGTTTTGAGGTAAATCTAAAGTTGTATCTAATGCGTAAAGTTTAAAGTGGTAATGATGAACCCCATGCCCAACAGGAGGGCAAGGACCCATGTATCCAGTTTGCTGAGCACTGTTCTTCCCTTGATTTAATGTAAGAGGATGAGTTATTGAATATTCTTTTGGGATCCTTTCAGGAATCTCATCAACTAATTCAACGTTCCATGCCACCCAATGCACGAAGGTCCCCATCGGAGCATCTGGGTCATCCATTATCAACGCCAAAGATTTTGCTTTTTCTGGGATTCCTTCGATTAACAAAGTGGGGTTGATATTTCTACCCTCGCAGGTGTAAGTGCTTGGAATATAATCGTTATTTTTAAAAACTGGTGAGGAAATTTTTAAAGTCATACCAATATCCCTCCTTCAAACGATAATTTAAAAACAACTAACAACTTAAAAATTTACATTATAATTATACCATAAAAATACTACACTTCTGATGCCTTTATCCAAACTCTACTTTTATCAGTCATTTTCCTTTTCTAGTGAATCTATTTCTAAATTCGAAATTAACGTTTTGCGCTGGAAAAATCCCCTTGTTCACTCCACGAACCTCTTCAATTGAGTAAAATGCATTTGGATTGAATTCATTAACTATGTCTATAATCTTTTTTAAATCTTTCCTCCTAACCACGCTGTATATAATTTTCACAGGTCCTTTAGATCCTTTCGCATCTATACTAGTTACTCCAAAACCCTCTTTATTCAAATAATCTACTAAAGGTTGAGCTTCTTTATTGGTTATCACTCGCACTAAATTTGTTCCAATAGCTATTTTCTCTTCCAAAACCGTTCCTAGATAATTTCCAGTAGCAAATCCCAAGGCGTAGGCTATTGCATAAATAGGGTTATCCAAATTATTCATAACTTGTGAAATAGCTATAAGCCATATAGATACTTCAAAAAATCCTAATACCGATGCCCAAAACTTGATACCTTTCGAGATAAATATGATCCTTATAGTCATCAAACTTACATCACAAAGCCTCATGGCAAAAATTATAATGGGAAAAATCACCAGCGAAAAAAAGGTTGAATCCATAAAAGAAGAAACTTCCACTACATATTCACTCCTTTTAATATTGATTATTTTTTGTCATTCCAAAATATCTTATCATATTTAAGTGATATAATATAGAGATAAATAAATAAAATTAGGAGAGGAGAATTTCTTTTGCGAAAAATAGTTCTAATTTTTATATCTTTGGCCATCTTTAACTTGTTGTTTTCTTTAAACGTTGATTCATTGTTCAAGTCTGTAGAGTTATTAGACAACAAAGAAAACGTTGTGTCATTTTACTTCACTAACGATTCCGAGAGTAAAATTAATATACACATTAGTTCGCTTTCAGAGAATTCCCTTTTTGACGTGTCTTATCCAAGTGAAATTAGCTTGTTCCCATTCGAAACAAAAAAAGTTGATTTTTTAGTTAAAGGTTCTAAAACCTCACTAGGTACACATGTTCTTGCTTTTTCTGTAACAGCTGGGGATAATTTACCAGTCAAGCCAGAAGTTTCTAAAACTACCCTTCCAATTATTATAAAAGTTGTAGATATAAATACTTCGAATATGCAAATTTCTGTAAATATGTATTGTGATACCCCATTCCTTTCAAGCAAAGATAAATTAGGTACCTATTTCCCATTACAACTATACAACAATAGCGATTTGGAAGTTGAAGTTTGGGGAACTTTTTCTTTGTATAAATTAAATAACGAACAATTGATCTTTCAAAAATTCCTTTTTAAAGACCAATCTATAAATCTTTTGCCTCATACTAACAAAGAGGGTAATATTTTTATTGAAAAATATTTAGCTCCCGAAGAATACAAGATTAGAGCAGAGGTATACTACGGATATAAAGATTATTTTCAAGAAAAATACGTTTATGAGAAAGAATTCAAAATATCAGAGGACGTGAACAAAGAAAGGAACGTAGTTAACGTAAATTCAGATCCAAATCAAATTTATATAAAAATACCTAAAGAAATGAGCCCTAGGGAGTATATAACCAATCCTATAGAATTATTTGTGGATGTAGTTAATAATGATTTTTTAGATATGAGCGTTTTTTTGGATTTTGAATCGGAAGGTGACGAACAAAACCCTTATAATAGAAAAACAAACGATAAATATTTATCTATAACACCTAAGGAATTATCAATAACCAAATACCAAAGAATGGAAACAAAGCTAATAGCAGATTATCGAAGATCAAATTTAGTCGAATTAACCGGTGAATATTACACTAACTTAACTCTAATTGGAGAAAGTAACGATGGAACAACAACGATTCAGAGTAAAATCAATATTCCATTGACAATAGATTTTGGAGATAATGTATATAACTCAGAATCAAAAGTATACATTGAAGAGAACAATATTTTAAGCGACTTTTATAACAACATAACAATCAATTTTGAAATAGAAAATACTGGTAACTCATCTGTTAACTATGATATCTACATGAGAAAATGGAATTCTGTTACCAACAATCAGGTAGGAAACGAAATTATCTTAAAATCCAACCAATTACTATTACCTGAACAAACTGATGAATTGACAGAGAAATTAGTTACTGAATTAGGAGTGGATAAAATTCTTATAGAGATTGTTACAAGTAAGGGTACTGATCCCAATGCGATAATTAAAGTTGATAATTACTCACTAAATATAGATAGATAAAATAAAAAAGGTGGTTAAAAGTTGAAAAAAGTACTGCTATTAATTATTGTCGTCGTTTCAGCCTCTTTTTACTTTTCAAATATTCACTTAAGTTTTAACGAAACACCGCTTGAAGAGGCACTAGAAAAACTTGAGGAAGTTAGTGGAAGTATTATTTTAACAAAGGCAAATACTTCAGGAAAAATTACGAAAGAAATAAATACTTTAGATTTAGAAAGCGCTTTAGATATTCTCTTATATTCTACCGATTATGAATACAAAAAAGTAGGAAATAATTTATATTTAGTGGGAGATTTTGATTTAATAATTCAAGGATCTGTACAAAATGCAACAGAGATTAACTTCAAAAATCTGGAAATAACAAAAATATCAAATATTCTGATGCTTTTAAACCAAAGAGTTAGAAAGGTCCCAGACTCTAACTTTAATAGTATAATTGTGTTTGGTAAGGACGAATTGTCATCTCAAATTTTAAATTTTTTCAATTTCCTTGATACTAACGCAGGAGATAACAAAATAATCACCTATTCATCTTCACATAAAATCTCAAAAAAACTCTATGATTATTTAATCGGTTTAGAAAAAAGCTATGGCGACTTTCCACTTGCAAGCAAGGATGCTATCGGATTTTTAGAATCAAACTTTTCAATTCTTACGGATCTAGAAAAAGTCGAATTTTATGAGAACTCTGATGTAAATCAAGCAGATGTTAAGTTTAAAGAAAATATTAATAATTATTATTTGGTAGAAAAAGATGGGGAGTATATTGTTTTAGTTACTTCTAAGTTTAATCTAGAAAACCTAACAGTATATGAAAAAGCAAACAATGTCTCAAATCTAGAAACTACGATAGGAGTAAGTTATCAATTTGATTCTAACGAGATTATATCCAGTATTTCTTTGCAGTTCAACAAGTCTTACTTTAAAATCTCTTCCAACTTCAATAACAACTTTAAATTTACCTATAAAACAACCTTGAATGATAATGTAAGCATTGGAGCTATACTGAAAAATCAAGAAAATCTCATAAATGTATCTTTTCTACTCGACGATTACGAAGATTTCAATAATTTTGCTTTATACGGTATACTTCAGGTGAACAGTCAGATAGAAGATCTAAATAGTATTTTAGTAGATATAAACGAATTAAGCTACGATTTA
The DNA here is from genome assembly GCF_002895585.1 of Petrotoga sp. 9T1HF07.CasAA.8.2. Classification (NCBI taxonomy): domain Bacteria; kingdom Thermotogati; phylum Thermotogota; class Thermotogae; order Petrotogales; family Petrotogaceae; genus Petrotoga; species Petrotoga sp. 9T1HF07.CasAA.8.2. Next base: position 145,041 of record NZ_AZRI01000014.1, read on the forward strand.
GTGGCTGCAAAAATTTATAGCATTGGAGAAAAACAAACCTCTGAATTCTCTTTATATCCAGGATTTGGTCTCTCAATAAGTAAAGAAGATCAAGCATCTATATATCTTAATTTCGGATCTCAGTACACTTTCACTTTTCAACAAAGCAGTGTTTTGCTTTCGTACTTATACCATCAAAGCTTACACACTATCAGTTTATCAATTGAATTTTAACTAGGGGCACTATTAAAGTTTTTAAAGACATTAATTTTAATTTTGGGGAGGATTACAAATGTTTAGAATTCTAGTGGTAGAAGATGATAAAGCAATCTCAAGACTTTTAGAGTTGGAATTAACTCACGTCGGCTACAACGTAAAAATAGCAAAAGATGGAGATGAGGCTTTAAAATTCTATGAAAATTTTAAGCCTGATATAATATTATTGGATATAATGTTGCCTATAAGAGATGGATTTGAAGTTGCTGAGGCAATTAGAGACTATGACAGTGATATTGGAATAATAATGATCACAGCCAAAGGAGAGTTGGAAAGCAAGGTTAAAGGTTTAAAAAATGCCGATGATTATGTAGTTAAACCTTTTGAAATAGAAGAAATATTGGCAAGAATAGAGGCTTTGTTAAAAAGAATGGGGAAAACTAAAGAACTAATAAAAGTAGGAGACATTGAGATTTATCCTCAAAACATGGAAGTTCTTGTAAACAAAAAAAATGTTCATTTGAGCCTCACGGAATTTAACATACTAAAGTTACTGGCTATCAATAAAAATATAGTTGTCTCAAAAGAAAAAATCTTAGAAGAGATTTGGGGATACTACGATGAAGAGAACAACAACTTAGTTGAAGTATACATCAATTATTTAAGAAAAAAATTGAAAGATTCCACACAAAATATAGAAACTGTGCGAGGTGTTGGTTACGTTATTAGGGAGAAAGAAAGTAAAACATAGTGCAATTTTTAGACAAACAATAGTTTTTACAGCCATTACTATGAGTATAGTATTGACAATTGTTGGCATAGTGAGGATCGTTTTTGTACAATTCACACTTCAAAGTTACAACGACATGTATATTGCACAATTGAATGTAAGTGGACTGAATAGGGGAAATGCTAACAATCCTCAGGAACCTCTAGATTTGCTTTACCAAATTATGCAAGATTCAAGTGTATTGAGAAGAAGTTTATTATCAAACAGGATCGTCATTCTAGACGGACAGTTGATTTCAGACCCTTATGGTTTGATAAAGGAGAATTTCAAAATTCCTAGGTTACCGTATCTTTATGAATCTGATGGAATGTACTACATCTTTGCAGGTGTTCCTATATTTGGTTCATCTCTTTTAATAGTCGGCGGACCATCTCTTGAGCTAACAGCTCTTTTGAGAAACTTTGAAAAAGCCGTTTTTGTCATAATAACGACTGGTCTTTTTATATCACTATTGGTATCTTATTTTTTAGCAAAAAGCACACTAAAACCAGTAGTCAAAATGGCAGAACAAATATCTGAAATAGATGCCAATACCATAGATAAGAGGATATCAGAACAAAAATCACAAGAATTCGATATCTTCGCACAAAAATTAAATTCTATGTTGGATAGAATTGAAAATGCTTTTGAAATACAAAATCAATTTGTATCTGATGTTTCACATGAGCTAAGAACACCTTTAACTTCTATAAATGGTTACATTAAAATGCTTAAAAGATGGGGGAAAACCGATCCCAAAATTATGGAAGAATCGTTGAACAGTATAGAGTCATCAAGTGAATATTTAAGGGATCTAGTTGATAAACTTCTGCTTCTCACTAAGAACGATTACCAAATTAAAAAGGAAATTATAGATGTTAAAAATGTAGTAGAAGAAACTTTGAACCTTTTTAAATTAGAATTGAACGAATTCAATATAGATATACAAGGAAAAAGTTTTACAGTGAACAGCTCTAACGAATATCTCTCTTTAATCCTCAAAATTTTCATTGAAAACGCAATAAAATACTCATCAAATCAAAAAGAGATAACAATAAAATTAGACCCAGATCAAAAGAGCATAAGTATACAAGACCATGGTATCGGTATTGAACAAACTAAATTAAAAAATATCTTTGAAAGGTTCTACAAAGTGGACTCTTCTCGAAGCGATAAAGGCCATGGATTAGGATTATCAATAGCAAAAAAACTAGCTGATGCATTAGATATTGAATTAAAAGCTTATTCTGAATTAGGTAAAGGAAGCACTTTTACGTTGACTTTTTTGAGTCAGCTGTAAGATGGTCCGAATTATCTTATCTCACCTGAATAACGACGATGAGGCCGAATTATTCGTGATTAAGTTAAAAAATGTCTTAAAATTTTTGAATTATTGACTTTTTAATGTATAATAAACATAAAGGGGGCGAAATTATGCGAAGTATGACCGGTTATGGGAGATTAACAAAAAATATTGGCGATTATAGCTATAATGTAGAAATAAAATCTCTCAACTCCAAAAATCTAAACATCAACACTTCAATCTCACCTTTGTTTTCTCCATTAGAATTACATATTCAAAATCTTGTGAAAAAATACTTCAAAAGAGGAACCTTGCGAATTTCTGTAGATATAAAATTATTGAAAACAGACGACATAATCGATGTTGACTTAGGGCTAGCTAAAGCCTATTACAACGCCCTCAACAGTTTGATCAACGAACTGCATTTAGCAGATGATGTTAATTTAGAAGATCTGTTAAAATTTAAAGATATTGTTAAAATTTCCATTGATGAAAAAACTATCGATGATATTTGGGAAGGTGCGAAAGAAGTTTTAAAAGAGGTTATCGAAACCGTATTGAAATATCAAAAGGAAGAAGGGAAAGATCTAAAAGACTTTCTTGATGGCTATTTGACTGAACTTGAAGATATCATTATTAAAATAGAGGAAAATGCTCAGCAAATGAAAGAAAAATATAGAGAACAGTTAAAACACAACGTTAATTCTTTGATCAGTAATATAGATAGCATCGATGAAAATAGGTTAGAAATGGAAATAGTCTTATTAGCAGAAAGAGCCGACATTAGCGAAGAAATGGATAGATTAAAAAGTCACACTAGAAGGTTTAAAAATTTTCTAGAAAATGAAAATAATAACGACAGTATAGGGCAAGAACTAGATTTTATCTGTCAAGAAATGCATAGGGAATTAAACACGATCGCCTCCAAGTCAAAAATTTTAGATATAACTAACCTTTCCTTGGAAGGGAGAACCCTGGTTAATAAAATTCGAGAGCAGGCTCAAAATATTCATTGAACTATGGTAAGCGTTTAATAATATGTTAGGAAACTACTTGTAAATTGCATTTTAAAGGTGTTTAAGGCAAGGATGGATCTTAGCTAAATCTTTTTGTTGGTGGAGGTGTTCTTCATGTATGGATTAATTAACATAGGTTTTGGAAATATCGTTGTTGGTGATAGGGTTATAGCCATTGTTTCTCCTACTTCTCAACCTTTAAAAAGATTAAAAGAAATCGCCGAACAGCAAGGAAAGTTATTAGAAGTAAACCACGGAAGAAAAACTAGAGCATTTATAATAACCGACTCTGGCCATGTTATAGCCAGCGCAATCCAACCAGAAACAATTACCAATAGATTTTTGCAGAACTATTATGACATAGAAAAAGTTTTGGATAAAATACGCAAGGAAGTACTATAAAAATGGAGGGTTTACTTTACATCGTTAGTGGACCATCAGGTGCAGGAAAATCTACATTGATAAAAAATGTTTTAGACAAAATTATTGGCTTTTCATTTTCTGTTTCCTATACCACAAGAGAAAAAAGACCAGGAGAGATTGACGGAAAAGATTATTTTTTTGTTGATAAAAGCACCTTTTTTAAAATGAAAGAAGATGGAGAATTTCTCGAGTGGGCTGAGGTTCATGGAAATTATTATGCAACTTCCAAAAAATTTATTGAGGAAAAGTTAAAAGAAAGTCGAGGCCTTGTTTTAGATGTCGATGTTCAAGGAGCTTTAAATATTAAAAAAATTTATAAGAACGCCATATACATTTTTATTTTACCTCCCTCAAATGAGGATCTAGAAAAAAGACTAAAAAAAAGGGGTACCGAATCAAAAGATTCTTTGGAAATAAGGCTAAAAGATGCACAGTGGGAGATTTCTCATATGAAAGATTTCGATTACGTTATTGTCAACCAGGAAATTGAAGAATCAACAAATCAACTCATATCAGTTCTCGTGGCAGAACAACTTAAGAGAGAAAGGTTCGATGACAAAACTCCGTTTTTTTTTAAAAAACAACTATGAATTTTAAATTAAGAGGTGAAATCAAATGAATTTGGGAATAAATTACGATAGAATATTAAATAAAGCGAAGTATAAATATGTAATTCCTATTATTGCAGCTAAAAGGGCTGAAACTCTAAAAAACTTAGATGAATTGAAAGGGATTACTGAGAAAAAAGACTACGTAAGCATCGCCTTAAAAGAATTAGAAAACGGTAAAATACAAGTCAAAAATTCAGCTTTATTAGATAGTTTAAGTAAATAGTCTAATTATAACTTTCATAATACTTTTAAAAACATTCACTTCGGGAGGGTAAAATGTTAGACTTAAAGTATATCAGAGAAAATCCACAAGAAATAAAAGAAGCTTTAACAAAAAGAAACAACGAAACTTCTATAATAGATGAAATTATCTCTTTCGATGAAGAGAGAAGAAAATTGTTGCAACAAATCGAAACTCTTAGAGCCCAAAGAAATCAAAATTCAAAATTAGTTGCTAAATTAAAAGCCCAAAAGAAAAATGATGAGGCCGAAGAAATAATTATCCAGGGAAAGGAAATCTCTGAACAAATAAAAAATCTGGAATCAGATTTGAAAAATATTGAAGACAATTTAAATTATAAATTATTATGTGTGCCTAACATTCCTGACAGCGGTGTACCCGTTGGAAAGGATGAGAACGAAAATCTCGAAGTAAGAAGATGGGGAAAACCACGAGAATTTGATTTTGAACCAAAAGCTCATTGGGATTTAGGCACAGAATTAAACCTCTTAGATTTTGACAGAGCAGCTAAACTAAGCGGATCTCGATTCACCATCTTAAAAGGTGACATAGCCCGTTTAGAGTTGGCTTTAATCAACTTTATGATCGATTTACATACAAAAGATCACGGTTACACCTTTATACTGCCTCCACATCTAGTTACAAAAGAAACTATAACCTCTTCAGGTCAACTGCCGAAATTCGAAGACGATTTATATAAAACTTCTTTGGATCAAATGTACCTTATTTCTACCGCCGAAGTTTCTCTGGCTGGTTTACATAGAAACGAAACCTTAGAATTTAATTCACTCCCCTTAAAATACGTTGCTTATACACCTTGTTACAGAAGAGAAGCAGGTAGTTATGGAAAAGATGTAAGAGGAATGATCAGACAACACCAATTCGATAAAGTAGAATTATTTTGGTATACAACTCCTGAAGAATCCTCTCAAGCGTTGGAAGAATTAACAAGTCACGCAGAAAAGGTGCTGCAACTTTTGAATTTACCTTATAGAGTTGTTGCTCTCTGTACCGGAGATTTAGGTTTTGCAGCAGCCAAGACTTATGATTTGGAAGTATGGTTACCTAGCTACAATGATTATAAAGAAATATCGTCATGTTCTAATACAAAAGATTTTCAAGGAAGAAGAGGAAACATAAGGTACAGGGATAGAGAAAATAAGTTAAATTTTGTTCACACACTAAATGGTTCAGGATTAGCAGTTGGAAGAACTTTAGTAGCTATAATGGAAAATTATCAAACGGCTAATGGCAAGATAGAAATTCCTGAAAAACTCATTCCTTACATGGGAAAAGAGTTCATAGGTTGATTATAGATGCCAAATACGTTTTACGGGAAAAAAGTAAATGAAAAAATTATTCTAAACGAAGAAGAAACTGCACACTTAAAAATAACAAAAAAAGTCGAGGGAGAAACAATAAAAGTAATAACGGGTGATGGGTTATTATTCACGGCAACAATAGTAAAAATAGGTAAAAAAGAAACGATCCTTACAATCATAGACAAAGAAGAACAACAAGAAGATTACAAACCATATGTATCAGTATATTTGGGCATGAGTAAATGGGATAGAATGCACTTACTATTAGAAAAAATGATTGAATTAAGGGCAAATAGTTTTTACCTTTACCGCGGGGAAAAATCGGATATAAATTATACAAATTTGAATAAATTCCAAAGAACTATAATAGAAACATCCAAACAAACTGTTTTTGCCCATATCCCTCAAATTAATTTTGTACAATTTGAGGAAATTCCCAAGAAAGACACGATAGTACTAGACTTAGATGGAACAAATGACAATTTAGGAAAAGTCTTAAAAGAGTTAAAGGGTGCACAGAAAATAAACTTAGTTGTTGGCCCAGAATATGGATTTTCAAAAAGAGAAAAAGACTTTTTTTCTACAAACGAATTCAAAACTGTTAATTTGGGTAAAAGTATCTTTCGTTTTGAAACTTCTGCTATATATGCAATGAGTATCATTAACTATGAATACAACAGGTTATTTATTTAATAAGGGGGGGGTTCAAAATGCCAGAATGGCTCCAAACAACTATCAATTATCTAATAAGAATTGGTATCAGTGTTGCAATTCTCTTTATCGCGAGGTATTTAGCAAAATTTATCTATAGAATCATAATAAACACAGCAGAAAAAAGCGGAAGAGTAACGCTTCAATACAAGAAATCTTTAATGACGATATTGAACATAGCTATGTATACCTTAGGTGGTTTTATCATTATTTCTGTAATTTTTACCAACCTTAGCGCATTTCTTGCTGGATTAGGAATAGGTGGTATAATAGTCGCTTTTGCAGTACAAGAACCTCTTGGTAACTTAATCTGTGGATTTTTAATAATGTTGAACCATCTTGTAGTAGATGGTGAAGCTGTCGAAATAAATGGAATATCTGGATCAGTAGAAGAGATAAACGTTAATCATGTGGTCATAAGAACATGGGATGGAAGAAGAGTCAACCTTCCCAGTAGAGAAGTTTGGTCAAGCAAGATCATTCATTATTGGCCTACAAACATAAGAAGAAACGAGGTAAAAGTTGGAGTATCTTACTCATCCGATCTAAACAAGGTAATAAACGTAATAGATGAAGCAGTACGATCAGCCGAATTAGTGCACATAGATGATGACCATCAACCGCTAATCGTTTTTGATGGTTACGCCGATTCTTCAATAAACTTCATTGTAAGGTTCTGGGCAAAACAAGAAAATTTTATAAATTCGTCGATGGATGTAGCAAAATCAATTAAACAAAAATTCGAAGAAAATAAAGTTGAAATACCTTTTAACCAATTAGACCTTCACATAAAAGAAGTCCCCAATGAAATAACACAAAACAAAGAAAATATTTAAATTGTGGAACATTTTAAAGAGGCGGTGTAAACCGCCTTTCTTAATTTTACAGCCATATGTAGGGTGGGGAGCGGGGCGAAACCATTATCTAACATTCCTTAAATGGGCGGGCTGCGGGGCGAAGGGGCGCTAAAATATTTTTTGATGTTTGTGTTTAGGAAAATTGACTATTATAAAGAAAAATATTAGTGTAAGGAGGAAATTTCCAATGCAAAAAAAACAAGAAGAAAATCCGAAACCAAAAAAAAGATCGGGGAAAAAATTCTTAAGAATTATTCTAATTTCCTTGATTGTGGCTATTTTTCTACTTGGAGTTGGTTACATCTACTTCGAATATAATAGGCTTTCGTATCTCAATTTGAATCTTCAAAACAGTTGGAGAAGTTATATGGCATATTTAATCGATTTTATACCAGGATTAAGAAATTTATCTAATTATGAATATCTGGAGATTTCAGATCCTTTCTATTTGCAAAAGGAACTGTTAGATACTAAACTCAAAGCTATACAAGACGAAAGAGAAAAATTAATTGCCGAACAAAATCAATTACAAAAACTTTTAGACCAAATTTCACAAGAAAGTACTAAATTAATGGCTCAAAGAGAAGAATTAGAAAAACTTAATCAAGAATATCAACAAAAAATTGACCAATACAACGATTACAACACCAGAATAAATACCCTAGCTAATTGGCTGGCTAGATCAACCCCTCAACAAATAGCCAACGCTTTAAGTAGAGAAGAAGTAAGTGTGGAGTTACTAGTTGATGCACTCGCAACGCTTGAATCAAAATCAGCCGCTGAAATACTGCAAGCTCTTGCGCTTGTTAACCCACAAAAAGCTGCTGAAGTAATAGCCAAAATGGGAGAAAAAAGGAGCGAATAATTTTGAATGTTGCCTTAACTGATCTTATAACAAATTTACCTAAATCTAATAATATTAATAATTTTACCCCGAATGCATCTAATGCTAAATTAGAATCCTTTGATCAAAAATTTCAAGATATTTTTAACAATGTAGAAGAAGACAGCCTTGGTTTTAAAAAATCTCCTATGCCAGAAAAAGAAGTGACAAATAATAAGTTATCGGTCACACTGAATACTATTGATTCGAAAGATTTATTAATTTCAAATACTAAAAAAACAAAAAATATCCATTTGGACGTCGATCAATTACTCCTACTCATAGAAGTTTCTACCAAAAACGCCAAAGGCATCGATGAAAAGGAATTATTAATTCAAGCTCAAAAAATTTTGTCTTCCCCTAAAACAGAGTTTACAAAGAATGACATAGAAGTATTACAAAAAGCTTTTAGCGTTATTATAAAAGAAAGAAATGGTAGTAATAGTGAAATACCTTTAAAAGGTTTAATCAAGTATTCTAATTCCATAGAAGAAAGTCCCAATATTATGTTACAAAACAGCCTCCATTCAAAAGGTTCACAAGAAGTCAATCAGATTGTCAACTCTGATATCCAAAAATTATCTTCTAGAATAGAAGAAATCTTAAAAAGTACAAAAAACAAAAATGAAATCAATACATTAGAGCAAGCAAAGAAAATATTATCTTCTTCTAAAACCCAACTCACAGAAGAAGATAAAGAGGTATTACAAAAAGCTTTTAACATTATCATAAAAGAAAGCCAAGAGAATAAAGAGAGTACAAGTGAAATATCTTCAGAAGGTTTGATTAAGCATTCTAAACCCATAGAAAAAAGTCCCTCCACTCTGTCACAAAACAATCTGCATTCAAAAGATTCACAAGGAACGAATCAGATTGTTCAAGCTGATATTCAAAAATTATTACAATTAATAGAAAAAGGCTCAAAAAGTATAGAAAGCACAGATGAAATCAATACATTAGAGCAAGCTCAAAAAATACTCTCATCTTTTAAAACAGAATTTACACCTGACGAATTAAATATAATTAAAACTGCTATGGATATAATTAACACCAATAATTCAAAGATGGGAAACTCTTTATCAAGCATAATTGAAGAAACAAATCTCATAACCAATTCCTTGATTAAGGGAAACATCGATAAAACAAAGAATAATAAAAATGAGAATAATGATTCTATAAAAGCAATGCAATTTGATCCAAAAGCGGATCTTTTAAATACAAAAAACAACTTTGGTAAGAATGTGTATTTTGACCCTTATGAAACCAGAAAAAATAACGTCAGCAAAGATAAAAACTCTGAATTACAAAAAGATAATACAGTAAAACTTGCACCAACCAGTAATTTAGAAAACATTAGCAAGAATTTAAATATCGAACAATTAAAAACCGATCCAAGCACTAATGAAATAGGTTTAAAATCCCTACAAATCAACAAAAATAATATACAAGACGGTATCCCTACAACCAATCTAAAAGATTTAAATGCTCAAATAAAGGAAGTAATTATTTCTAAAAACACTCAAACTTTTCTAAACGAAAGTTTCTCAGTGAAAATATCTCCTCCAGACTTAGGAAAAGTCGATATTCAAATATTAAAAAACGGACAAGCTGTAACTGTTAACATATCAACAGAAACCGAAAATGCAAAAAATATTATATCGAAAACATTACAGTCTTTAGTTGGAAATTTAAGAGATGAAGGATACCAACCCATCAGTATAAAAGTGAATGTCACACAAGAAGAACATTATTTAGCCGATCAAAATCAACAACATCAACAAGATCAAGAGCAAAAAAAATACGGTGAAGAAGATCAGAATGACGATCAGCCAGAAGAAGGAACTTACTACACCTTTGATGATTATTTAAGGAGTGATTTGAATGCTTAACTCAGTATCGATGGATTCTATATATCAAAGTACGTATGATGCAAAAAAAGACAGAGAAATAAAAAAAGAATTAGACAAAGAAGCTTTTTTAGAACTGTTGGTTACAGAATTACAAAATCAAGATCCGACTCAACCGATGGAAAACAAAGATCTTGTAGCTCAGCTTTCTCAACTATCTTCCACTGAACAAATAACCAATATGAGCCAAGCAATTCAAGAAATGGTTAACTCCCAAATGTCGCTCAATAAATTGCAAGCTGCAAGCTTGATAGGAAAAACCGTTGTGGTGAATGACAACACCGTTGACTTGCAAAGTGGGGTAGCAGAAGGACTAAACTATGGATTAGACAACGGCTCCCAAGTATATTTAGAGATTTATGATTCAAAGGGACAAGTAGTTTACACAGAAGATTTGGGTGTGCAGGAAGCAGGGTTACACTCATATGTTTGGAGCGGAAGAAACAACGATGGAACTATGATGCCTGATGGAGAGTATCTTTATGGAATTTACACTGTAGAAAATGGCCAAATGGTAGCAAATACCGGTGTAAAAAGTGGAACTGTCGAAGCAGTGAAGTTCTTAGACAACGAACTTTACCTACTTATCAATGGTGAAATGTATCCTTATTCAGTAGTGAACGAGATTAGCGCCTAAATTCTGATTATCAATACGATCTAGATAGGAGGAGTATAACATGCTCAGATCAATGTACTCTGGAATCACAGGTTTAAGGAACTTTCAGGATCAACTCGACATAGTTGCAAACAATATCGCTAACGTTAATACCGTAGGTTACAAAGGTTCAAGGGCAACATTTCAAACAACTCTTTTTCAAACATTAAGTGCAGGAAATGCACCACAAAACCAACTAGGTGGAACAAATCCTATGCAAATTGGATTAGGATCTCAATTAGCTTCTATAGACAAATTAATGACACAAGGTTCTCCTATGTCTACAGGTAAAGCTACAGATCTTATGATTCAAGGAGAAGGGTTTTTTATTCTCTCAGATGGAATAGGTCAATACTATACACGGGCTGGCAACTTCACTAGAGATTACAACGGATTCTTTGTAGATCCTGCATCTGGTATGAAATTGCAAGGTTGGACAGCAAAAATTGATCAAGAAGGAAATAGGACCATTGACACCAACGATCCTATAGGAGATATCCAAATATCAAGCGGACAAGTAATGGCGGCAAAACAAACATCTTTTATAAGACTTGCACATAATTTAAACGCAGGTGCGGGTATTCAGGACACGACAATTGTGGTTAAGAGTACAACAGGTGAAAATATACCCGTAAAATTCTCTTTCAAAAGGGATATGAGCGAAGAAAACAAGGATAAAAATGTTTATAATTGGACGGCAAGTGTAGTTGGTTCTGAGTACAAATTTGCAGTTGACGATGGTTCAGGTAATTTAACTTCAACTAACCAAATTAGTGGAAAAGTAGAGCTTGACGATACGGGAAATGTAATTAGTTGGGTTAATTACAATGGAAACGGAGATCCTTTAGCAGAAAATAAAATTTCTATATACGACATAAACGGTGAAATAGTGGATCAATATGGTGATTCTGTTACTGTAGATATCAATGCAGGGGCAGGTACTGCTACCCTCACAGGAAGTATTAGGGTTACAGACTCAGCGGGAGAAGCAGTTTATTATGATCCGGAAGATATTGATATTAGTTTTGATGCTTCCGGAAATCCAACAATAACTTTGAATATCGATGGTACACCAGTAAATTTTACTGGACCTGCAAGTACAGTTGGTGAATTCAACAATTTACTAACAACGGGAATAGATGATGGGTCTGGACATACCCTCACAGGGTTACGTTTAACCGGTGCCTCTGATGCTGATACTATTGATGATACGACTACGCCTCTTAACTTACAGTCCGTCAGAGAGGTAGTCCAACCACCTTCAGGTGGAGCTATAAGATTCACCGACCTTAACAACCCAACCAACTTTTCAGAAGCTAACTATATCAGCCCATCTGTTACAACATCAACAGTAGTATACGATTCTCTAGGTAACCCTTACAATGTCTATTTAAAATTCACAAAAATAGATGCTAACACTTGGTATTGGAAGGCAGAGTTAGAAGACGGCACCCCATTGTATAAAACTACCGCCGATGGTCAATTACTCGATGATCCCGCAGAAGGAGTAATAGCTTTTGATTCAAACGGTAACATAGCTGCAACTCAATGGAAAATCAATCCTGACGGTACCATAGATCAAACTATCGGAGATGGTGACGATGGAGCAGCAGGTTTCTGGTTCGACCCAGCCGAGTTGGGCGCTGCTTTAAATCCAAGCGTGGACCCTCAATCAGCGGCTGGTGCAGGCCCTGTTAACGTTTCGATTAATTTTCAAGAACTTTCTCAGTTTTTTGCAGAAAATTCCATAGCGGTTACCGAACAAGATGGAAACGCTCAAGGAACCTTAGATTCTTTTGCCATAAACACCAATGGACAGATTATAGGATCTTTCACAAACGGTTTAACCGCCCCATTGGGGCAAGTAGCCTTAGCCACTTTTAACAACCCTGAAGGTTTATCAGCTACAGGAAACTCTATGTACGCTATGAGCTCAAACAGTGGACTTCCACAAGTAGGTGTCTCTGGTGTTGGAGGAAGAGGAAGTATTAATCCAGGGGCTTTAGAAATGTCGAATGTGGATTTGGCAGAAGAATTCACCAACATGATTATCGCTCAAAGAGGATTCCAAGCAAATTCAAGAAGTATAACTACGGCAGATGCGATCCTTAACGAGCTTGTAAACATCAAGAGGTAATTATTTTTGCCGAATTGTGCAAAAAAACTTTATTCGTAATG